>CALGRQ010000175.1 GCA_937880795.1 uncultured Dyadobacter sp.
CAATGGAATGATGGTTTCGCGAAGTATATAAAGAATATAAACCATCGCAATAATGGCTACCAGTGTACAAGCCAGTTTCAGCGAGAAAGGCGTTTTTTTATCTTTGTCCGAAACCGAACGAGAAGAGGAATTCATGACTAAATTAATGTATCTGTGGTTTGCGGTTAAAACGGTATTTTGCACGTGTCAGCCGGATCACAAAGAGAATGGCTTTCAGAAAGTACGATCACAATACAAAATTACTAAAATAGGTAAGCTTCCAACGGTTGCAGACGAAAGTTCAGGACTTGCCCGAAAATCTGGTTCGAATACCTTTTGGACGCATAACGACAGCGGTGGAAAGGCAGAGCTATATGAATTGAATGGAGATGGGGAGCTCGTATCGATTCGTCCGGTAACCAACGCCACGAATATAGATTGGGAAGACTTAGCAGACGACGAACAAGGCAATATTTACATCGGTGATTTTGGCAACAATAATAATAACCGAAAAAATTTGTTGATCTATAAACTGAGCCAACAAGGCGGTGAAATGTCTAAAATCAGTTTTAAATATACCAGCCAGACTCAATTTCCTCCCCCAGCCGGCCAATGGATTTACGATAGTGAGGCTTTTTTTCATGATGGCCAAAATCTATATCTATTTTCTAAAAATCAACATTCAGCCCACAAGACACTTCTATACAAAATCCCGGATCAGCCCGGAGACTACACGATATCGCCCATAGATAGCATTCAGATTACCTCACCAGTAACCTCAGCCGATATAAGCCCAGACGGACAAACGTTTGCTTTGCTGACATATGGCAAGGTTTTATTATTTGCTATTGAAAATGGCCAAATCAATTTTACCAAGCCGATCGGTTGTTTTCGTACCGTAAAAAAACAGGCCGAAGCAATCCTTTTCATAAACAACACGGATATGATCCTCACCAATGAGCAAGAACAGCTCTATCGGATTACGCGTCGGTGATGTTATGTTTATGTTAACAAATTATGAAAACGTATCATGTCATAAACAGTTCTGTTAATTTCGAACCGATTTAACCAACAAACCAAAATGAGCACTACAAAAACGTCACAAGCGGCACCAAAAGTTTTAGTAGTAGATGATGATTCCGATATTGTAGAACTTCTCGAATACAACTTAACAAAGGAGGGCTATTCCGTTTTAACTGCTTCAAATGGGAAAAAAGCCATTGAAATAGCAAAAACCTTCATTCCAGATCTTATTTTACTCGACATCATGATGCCCCAGCTTGATGGCATCGAAACGGGTAGAATGCTTCGTCAAAACCCTGATATCAAAAATACCTATATACTTTTTTTGACTGCACGTTCTGAAGAATATTCGGAGGTGGCCGCTTTTGAAGTAGGTGCAGATGATTACATCACCAAGCCCATAAAGCCAAGGGCGCTCATGAGCCGTATCAATGCCTTGTTCCGTCGTGAAGCCCAAAAGGCTGATTCCGGCGATCAGGTTGTGATTCTGGATCTGACCATCAACCGTAAAAATTATACGGTTACGCAAGAAGGAGGGAAATCTACTGTACTACCCAAAAAAGAATTTGAGTTATTATTTTTCCTTGCGCAAACGCCCAATAAAGTATTTAACCGCGACGAACTCTTGCAAAAAATATGGGGTGCCGATATATACGTATTGGAACGGACGGTAGATGTTCATATCCGTAAACTACGCGAAAAACTCGGCGACCGGTATATTAAAACGCTCAAAGGAGTAGGATATATGTTTAGTAACGAATCCTAGTATTCCTTACTTTTCCTTTTTATTCTTCTTTTTATCTTTTTTCCGAAAAGCAAGTTTGATGTTTACCTCTCCATTTTCATCAATGGCTTTTAGAAAAATCTTAGATCCTTCCCTTCTGTCTTCATTATGTGGATCCAGGACGTAAGTTGAATCCCGCTTTTTCAGATTACTAAGCGGGATACCTATATTGATATTGGTTTTATTGCCAAAGCTATAAATCCCATCTACAAAGAGGGTCATTACATTGGACTCAATCTCCATGGGGGTTATTTCTATCTCCTGCCCACGTAATCGTACCGTATTGGTAATCGGTGCGAACTGCACCCGTTCCAAATTCCGGTTTTTAAAGATTAGCTTCTTCATCTTTAAAAAAGGACCAAAATTATTGATATAGCCCTTTGTCAGATTAAAACTTAACTCACCCTGCATGGTGGTAGGCACAACCTGTACCGTGTTGCTAAGTCGGCTATTAAAATTAAATGCTGTCGTTAACCTTCCCTCTAAGTTTTTATCCGTAAGCGTAGTTTGCCCAAAATTATCAAATGAACTGAAAACACTTTGCACATCAGCATTCTCCAATTTACCACGTACAAGCAGTTGCGGCAACGTGGAACCTCCCGGATTCTCCATTTCACCTGAAAACCGCACATTGGCTCCTTTAAATGCATTCATTACGAAATATTCAATACGCATGGCATTGTGTTTTACGGTAAATGCTCCTTTCAGGTTTGTGGCATTAAATCGTTTATAGCTCACCTTATCTGAATTGAGTTTGGCCGTTATTTCAATTTTGTCAATGGCATCATCTAGTAAGCGCGTAAGTTTTACGGGCTTTTTGCTCTTGGTATCTACTTTTTGCTGCTGTGCTAACAAAGTTTCCAGCCAGTTCAAACGCCAGGTTGGTATATTAATATTCACAAGTGCGCGAAGGGGCTTATCTGAACCAAACAGGTATGGTATTAAATCCACCATCTTTCCTTGTACATAGAGCATATTCGAACCATCGGAAAATGAAAGATCCGAGAAAACGAAAGACTTCTCATTAAAAGCCAGATCGCCCGTTAGTTTCCGAAGACGCACCTGTCGGGGGAAATAATCTAATCCTAAGTTGCGGAGTGTTGCCTTCCCCGACAGTTTACCATTAAAACGATCGGTGACAGGATCATAAAACTTTTTTAGACTTCCATTAAAATGAAAGTCGATATTGGCCTCCCCTGTTTTAAACTGATATCGGGTCGAATCCAGCAATTGATCCATATTGGAAGCATTGGCTCGCAAGAAGCCGTCCAATTTGGCAACAGGGTCTACAAAATTATTCACGATCAAATGGAGCTTGAAAGGAATGTTCCCAAACGCACCTTTAATCTGGGGTGCGGTTAAACGCGCATTGGTTGGCCCCGGTTCTTTAAGTGTATCGCCTTGGTTGGTATAATACCCCTCAGCTACGACATGATTAAGGTTCCCCACAGGCAGTTCATAGATGAAAGGCTGCGTAATGAAATGCATGTTCACCCTGGGCTTGGTGCCTCTTTTCCGTCCCAACAACCTTATGTCTGTGTCTACTAAAGATTTTATACCGATGGAGTCTATCTGTGCCCTTACTTTTTGAGGAAGAACAGGCAGCGCATTATCCACAGCAATTTTCTTGGCCTGAAAATTAACCTGAAACCGATTAACCGTATCTTTCAGATTAAATAATCCACTCATATTGATATCATCCCCGGTACTAATTGTTATTACCGATGGAAATACGCGCAATCGATCCTCTTCATGATCATAGGAAAGCATCAACCGTACTTTGGTTTCCTGCTTCGTGAGAAATCCCCCCTTCTCTGGGTTAAAAATTAGCCCATCCACAAAGACATCCCCTGCTATATTGGCATTCGTAGCCGAATCTGTGAGGATAATCTGATTACGTACATCACGAAACAATGCACCATAACCCACACCAGTAGTTGAATCGGTATAGCTGGCTGCAAAATTGATAAAACGCAGGTTCCTCAGTTTCTTGATTAACTCATCCTGATTACCCACTTCTTTATTTTTTGGCTTGCCCGAATCCTTAGACTTAAAAATGGTCAGATTTGAATACCCGTCCTTTCTGACAAAAACCCGAATAGCGCCATCTTGTAACACCAGATTTTTGATGTTAAAATCGCCCTTATATAGTCCATTGAGATCTAGGGTTGCATGTAACAATGCCAGATCTAAAAGTGCAGTATGATGTTGCTGATATAAACTATCAATCAGTTTAACATTGCTAAGGGTAAAATTTAGTCCAAACCCACCCTGAAACGGTCTGAATTTAAAATCACCAATTTCCAGTTTCCCATTAATGTTATCATTGACAAGAGCCTCCACTTGCCTAAATATTTTCTCTTTGTTCCTATATATCCAAAACTCCACCGCACCAAACAGCAAGGCCCCTAGCAATGCGACAATCCCCGTGATTTTTAAAATTCTATTCCACATGCAAAGAAGGGATGTTTATCTATACCCAATTTATTACCCAACATATTCTCGTCACATTTGTATTCAGCCCCTGAGGCGCTGTATTCCCATCCCTTAACCTCAATTGTTCTTTAACCATTGTTCAAAAACAAATGTGACCAACCCAGATATTTTTCTAATATAACTAATAACATGCCAGAAAGCACTTTAGCAGCGTACTATCTTGTATGTTACTTGGTTCTCTCTCGCAATTCACGGCAAAAAATGCTAGTTTTGCGCACTCTTTTGTTTGTTAGGAGAGCTATCATATAATACTGAAAATAACAATGCTACTAAGCGAACAGGAAATTTTACGTCGGCAAAAGCGCGAAGAATTAATGCGCATGGGAATTGAGCCGTACCCTACCGAAGAATTTACAGTAAATACGTATGCTTCGGATATCTTGAAGAACTACGAAAACAATAAAATTGATTATAAACATGTAACCATGGCGGGCCGATTGATGGGCTTCCGTATCATGGGAAGTGCTGCGTTTGCTGAAATGCAGGATAGCAGCGGCCGGATACAGCTGTATTTCCGTCGCGATGATCTTTGCCCGGGTGAGGATAAAACACTTTACAATACCGTCTTTAAAAAACTTTTGGATATAGGTGACATCATCGGTGTAACCGGTTTTGTTTTCACGACCCAAACCGGAGAAATTTCGGTTCATGTACAGGAGTTTAAAATATTGAACAAATCTCTTCGTCCACTTCCGATTGTGAAACGGGATGATGAAGGAAACATTTATGATGGTTTTACCGATCCTGAATTGCGGTATCGCCAGCGCTATGTGGATTTGATCGTAAATCCTGAGGTTCGTGATATATTCATCAAACGGGCCCGGATTATAACCACCATGCGTTCGTATTTCGATTCTAAAAACTGGCTCGAAGTAGAAACACCTGTGTTGCAAACCATTCACGGAGGTGCTGCGGCTCGCCCGTTTGAAACTCATCATAACGCGTTGGATCTGGGACTATACCTGCGTATTGCCACCGAGCTTCATTTGAAACGTCTTATTGTGGGTGGTTTTGAAGGGGTGTACGAGTTTGGTAAGCTGTTCCGTAACGAAGGAATGGACAGAACCCATAACCCTGAGTTTACCACCGTTGAGCTATATGTTGCTTATAAGGATTACCTCTGGATGATGCAAATGACCGAGGAGGTACTTGAAAAAGTGGCATTTGCCGTGAATGGAACCACCAAAGTTACATTCGGAGACAAGGAGCTTGACTTTGCAGGACCATATCCAAGATTGAGTATTACGGATGCCATCCACCAATATACCGGCCTTAATGTAGAAGCCCTTGACGAGGCATCTATTCGCCAACAATGCCGCGAATGGGGCATGGAAGTGAACGACAGCATGGGTAAAGGCAAGCTGATCGATGAAATTTTTGGAGAGAAAGTGGAACACCACATCATCCAGCCTACATTCATTACCGATCACCCTGTAGAAATGTCACCATTGACTAAAAAGCACCGCAGCAAACCCGGGATGGTGGAGCGCTTCGAGCTTTTTGTAAATGGAAAAGAAATTGCCAATGCGTATTCTGAGTTGAACGATCCGATTGAGCAAAAAGAGCGTTTTGAAGACCAGCTGAAATTGAAGGAACGCGGAGACGACGAGGCCATGGAAATGGACGACGATTTCATTCGTTCTCTGGAATATGGTATGCCTCCAGCTTCAGGTATTGGTATCGGTATAGACCGCCTCACCATGTTACTTACCAACAACTCGAGCATACAAGAAGTTATTTTCTTCCCGCAAATGCGTCCTGAAAAGAAACAGGAAATAGCTAAAGAAGCGGATTACATAGATGCAGGTGTACCGGCTGTATGGGTGCCTGCACTACAAAAAATGAATATTTTGACCATTGAACAGCTTAAAGCGGCTAGCCCGAACAAAATCTTCAACGATTTAGGAGGAATGCGTAAAAAGCTAAAAATAGACGAAAAATTGCCATCCGTAGATGACATTAAAGCGTGGGTTGAATAAATTCATCAAAGTTTAAAAACGAGAAATGCCGGATGAATCATCCGGCATTTCTCGTTTACTGCAAAAAAAATATAACTATATCTTTTTTACTTGCACAGCGTTAAGACCTTTTTTCCCTTCAACAACCTCGTACTCTACTTGGTCATTTTCGCGGATAGTTAGCCCTCCCAATCCTGTCACATGGACGAAGATGTCTCTGTTGGTGTCGTCTTCAACGATGAAGCCGTATCCCTTAGCTTCATTGAAAAATTTTACAGTACCTGTTGGCATAATGTTGTAAATAAAAAATTAAATAAGGTGAAACTACATAGCAACTTGCAAATGATTCATTTTATTTTCTTGTAAAAATGCCAAACAATTGAGGGAGGCTCATCCGAATGACAGAAGAAATTTTGGAAATTTCGTTCAATACATCTCAATTAAAATGAATAACTTACAGATTCCTTGTTCACAAAGAAACAAAAATTGTCCGTAAAATAGTTTATTTGATGGAATAATTTGAAAATTTAAGAGTTAACGGTTACACAAACGGCTGTCCGATGGATAATTTCTTCGAGGCACGAATTGGAATTAGCCATGAAAATTGCTAATTATGAACCTATTATTGACAGAGAAAAATGAATAAGCTTCGTTATTTCGTAGAAGATCAGATATTTGGTGTATGTGCGAAGTTGGGAGAAAAACTCAATTTTCCGGCCAGTAGTATTCGGCTTTACTTCATCTACGCCACCTTTATGACTTTTGGCTCCCCCATTATCCTGTACTTGGTTCTGGCATTTTGGATGGAACTGCGCCAGCATTGGAGACGCCGCAACAGTCCTACGATTTGGGAGTTTTAGGAAAGGTAATACCTGTCAAATCGGTGAATTTATGTTTTCCTAAAACAAAATATTCCCATACCACACTGCGATAGTATAAAGGAGCCCGATAGGTAAACCTTTTTTGTCCCTTCGTAAGCGATGGAATCATCGCGTAAAAAGCAAAATGCGCTCTAACAATAGCAAACACGTCAGGCCATGCTCCTGTGGCCATAAAACGCGCGCTGGAAATCCCATCCAGTATCAACCTAAAAATTATTGTTTTCCATCTTCTACCTTTGGGCAGATTCTTGAATAACATAACCAGATTGTTACGGTAATTTAGAAACGTTTTGCGTGGATTGGATTTATGCAGTGTTCCTCCCCCCACATGATATACTGTCGATTTTCCGCAATAAGTGATTCGGTAACCCATATTGAGCAAACGCCAGCACAAATCGATTTCCTCCATATGGGCAAAGAAGCGATGGTCGAATCCTTTTGCTTTATGAAATGCTTCGGCTTTCACAAAAAGACATGCTCCCGTGGCCCAAAACACATCACGCTCGTCATCGTATTGACCTTTATCCTCCTCTCTCGTATCAAATATACGACCCCGACAAAAAGGATAGCCAAGATAGTCCATATACCCTCCTGCCGCACCGGCATATTCAAAGTGAGTTGGTAAGTCATAGGCGCGTATTTTCGGCTGACACGCGGCTATTTTCGGATCCGATTCCATAAAGGAAATCACAGGATCAATCCAATGTTCCGTTACTTCAATATCGGAATTAAGCAGCACATAATATTCTGCCTGAATGTGTTGTAATGCTTCATTGTACCCCCCAGCATATCCTGTATTTTCGGCAAGAGCAAGTGTTTGAACACTGGGATAATTTGCAGCAAGCCATTCCAGAGAATTGTCGGTGGAGGCATTATCGGCTACCCAAATAGGATAATCTCCCGAATGTGCGATTACATTCGGGAGAAATTTATCTAAATAATGCTTTCCATTATAATTCAGAATAACAATTGCAACGCGAGGAGGGGTCATGAACAGGGTGTATTACTTCATCAATCCGCCCAAATCCAAACCTGGAATATTGGGTAAAACGCCGTCTGTGGCCTTTTGCAAATGTTCTTTAATTTTTGGTTCGATACGTTCGTACGCTTTATTGACCGCCGCTACGATCAAATCCTGAAGCATCTCTTTATCCGCAGGGTTAATCAAATCTTTATCTATATCAAGTCCAATCAGGCTTTTTTGACCGTTCACGGTAGCTTTTACCATGCCTCCACCCGACTCAGCCGTTTCAACTATTCCAGCAAGCTGTTCCTGAGCTTCTTTCATGCGTGACTGCAGGTCTTTCATTTTACCCATCAGCCCCATCATATCTGCCATATTTCCAAACATATTCTCTTAATTTTATTGTTCTATATAAACCCGAAATCACTTCAAAAGTTCTATCTCAGGAGCATAAAAGTACCGTTTTTTTCTGCTTTTTGATTAAGCCCGTCCTCAAAACGGATCTTGTAAATATACCATCCAAGTTCTGCAACGCCATTTTTCACTTTCCCATCCCAACCCATAGTCTGATCTGTAGTATGAAAAACAACTTCTCCTGAACGATTAAAAACTGTGAAACTATAAGAATTCAAAGGCTCAGCGATTGGCTTTAATATATCATTCTTGGAATCATCATTGGGTGTAAATGCGTTGGGCATAAACACATCCGGATTTCTTTTGTATACAACTGCATTAGACAAACTTTCTAACCCACTACCGGAGGTAGCCCTAATCTGAAAAGTATATTCAGGATCACTGTTAGCTCCCAGCTTAGGCGTAAATGACATATTTAGTTTTTGCTCAATTTCCTCCACATTACTGCTGTTACTACTTCCCGTTTGCAGCATCGTATATTTGGTAATGGGTTCATGGAATGGTTGATCTGAGGACCAATCAAACGTAGAAAAGGATTTTTTCAAAAGGATGGTACAAATGGGCTCAGTTGCAGGATAGTTCCTTCCACAAGTTTCAAAACTCAGCGTATAGCAATATGACTTTTCATGGGGATTTATGCCCGCATCCGAGTAACTACTCACATTATTAAGCGACGCAATGGGTCTAAATAAACTTTTTCCTCCGCTTTCTGCCCGTTCAATAACGAGATTATAAACTTTCCCGGGAACGTCCGCAGTGATCAAAACCTGATCAGCATTAACACTCACCAACGCATTAGAAATTTTTTCACTTCCATCCACATCCACTTTAACCGCTACATCGGCAGACTTAGAAGTAACCGTAGCACTGCCCTTTTTTAACTTTGTGTCAACCCGGTAAGTATAAGAATATCCACACTCTACATCGCTATCTGTAAACCTAATATCATTAGCTGATGTAAAAGTTTTTAAGAGGGCATTATTAACGTAAAGTTCATAACCTACAAAATCCCACCCTGTAACAACATTGTATTTATTCCAGGACAAGTCTACCGTCCCACTCTTTGCCTTTGCCTCAATTTTCATACTCGATACAACATCCGAAGGCAAGGAGCCTCCACAGCGATCTTCCGATTGCAGCCTAACCTGATAAATGGATTGGGGATTAAGACCAGGTATATTCGAAGTGAGGGGCCCCGAAGCAGACGAACTTCCCCCCTTTTTAAAACTGCTGCCGTTATCGGCGCTATATTCTACTACTGTATTAATTCCTCCAATACCTACATAAGAATAGGATAGTTTCCCGTCAGCCTTCATTTCCAAAGTCGTAACCTGGATGCTGGACAAATTAGCCTCTTCAAATTTAACCGCAATAGGATTAACAACACCCTCTGCACAGGCAGTCCCCGCGGCATAAACA
Source organism: uncultured Dyadobacter sp. (assembly GCA_937880795.1). Classification (GTDB taxonomy): domain Bacteria; phylum Bacteroidota; class Bacteroidia; order Cytophagales; family Spirosomataceae; genus Dyadobacter. Next base: position 9,919 of record CALGRQ010000175.1, read on the forward strand.
CCATTATACTTTATTGTATAAGCCTTTTTGGCATCAGCATAAGTATGTTGAACATTCAACTCATCACCTTTTTCCCAAAATTCCTCGGGACTACCATCACCCCAATCAATTTTTACGCGATCATATGCATTCAGAATTGCATCACGAGTAAGAGATAAATTAATGTTTCCACCCCCGCAGGCGGTTTGTACAGCATTTATTTTCCTACTTTCAAACACCTTCACTTTTTCACAATGGTAACCTATGCCACTACTAGAAACCACTTTTTGCAAAATGGTAAAGGTCCCAGGTGAGGAATAGTTTATACTAAGGCTCGGTTTTAAATCGGAATAGGAAAGCCCTGTTGTAGCAACGCCGTTATAGTTTGTTACATAGCCAATGTCAAAGGCATTCGCAGGTGTATTTGAAATCGATACTGGTCGACCTGCACAAACTTCGTACGCACTCAACGTAAAGCCCCCTCCACTTTGGTTACACAACCCCTGCCCCACAACTCTTGTAGTAAGGCTTAATAAAAATCCAATAAGATATAGTAAGTGTGTTGTTCGCTTCATATTCCGAAAGTATATAATTCATTCATTTTTCGCACGGGAACTGCTCAGACACTGATTCTCAAAATGAAGGTGCAAATTTAAGAGATTTATGGCTGATTCCCTTACCATTAACTATGAAAGGAGCCAAATGGCTATCTAACCAACATCAGACTTCCTGTTTTAGAAATACGCAGATTCTCGGAAGTTGTTGCGTCAATCTTATAGATGTAGTAACCTGTGGTTGCGGGCGCGCCATTGATATTGCCATCCCAGCCATTTATCGGGCTTTCGGACTGGTACACCAACTCTCCAGACCTGCTATATATACTCATCTTGAATGAGTTGGTAAAATGCGTTTTCACTACAAACTGATCATTATGCGAATCTCCGTTCGGTGTAAAAATATCCGGAATCAGCATAATTACATCACCGCTTATGCTCACCACATTGGAATAGCTCACCATACTCCCCGACTGCGCCTTCACCTGAAAACTACTGTTTCCATCTATATCCAAATCTACTTCATGACTCGTTTCCAGTTGTTTAGGTATATTACCAGCAGACGCTCCTTGAGCATCGGTTTTGATCAACTCATAGGAATCAACTGCATTCGTGAAAGGTGATGCTCCAGTCCAGGAAATATCTTTGATATTGTTTGTAATCAAAATGGAGCAGATGGGATCGCTTGGCGGGGAGGTTGCTTTACAAGAATTTTCCCAAGCTAATCGATAGCAATACGATTGCTCTCCGGTATTTACATCGGTATCGGTAAACGTTAAACTGGTATTCAGATCTTGTGAAATTTTCTCGTAATTGCTGTTGCCTGCAACGGCGCGTGTTACAACAATATTGGAAAGCGTAGTCAACCCTTCCACGCCTGTCAAATCGAGGGACATCACAATTTTATCCTGCCCCTCTACAGAAAGTTGAGCGACTTTAATCATCCCAGGAGCAGAAAAAGTGGGCTCTAATACAAGCGGAGCAGAATATGAGGCCACATTCCCATTCAAAAACGCAAGAAGGGTATACTGATACTTAACCCCACACTTCAATTGGGGATCAAGATAGGCTAACCTATCCTCCCCATTATAAATCAATTCCGCATTGCCGCCAGAAAGCTCCGTTCTCGTCAGCTGATACTTTATCAAATCCGATGGATCGCTATACGATTTCCATACCAAATTATTGGATTCATCCACCAAAAGAGTACCCTTGCTCAATACTACGCTGTGCACAATGGCACTTTCAGCCGGATCGCCACAAATATCTTTATAAACCAATTTGAAACTATGTACTTCCTCCGGAGAAAGGCCGGAAATGTCTACCGTAGCAGAACCCCCTTTATCTGGTAATTTACTGACTGAACGAAATGCACCTCCTTCTTTGGCCACATACAACTCTGCCGGAGTTCCCGCCACTCCTTCGTACGTAATGCTTGCTGTGCCACTGGCACTCATTTCAATTCTTGATATTTTTATATTCGACAGTGTCGGAGTCATACCTTGACTTTCCAATTTTTGCACCTTGGTCGCTGCATTACAAACATTTCCAGAATGAATGCCCTTTATCGTAGCAGTCTGATTGGTAGACAAATTCTTGTGATATACTAACCCCTTACCCTTTTGCACCGTCTCCTTAGTTCCATCACCCCATGTAATTTCAATGGCATCGTATGCCTGATATATGGCATCATCCGATAGAGTGAGTGTTACCCTACCATTCTTACAAGCACTAAAATCTGCATTGGGAGCCGCTGTTTCATAAACTTTGATGT
>CALGRQ010000176.1 GCA_937880795.1 uncultured Dyadobacter sp.
TATACAAATCTCCGGGACGGTGGCCTTCATAAGCAAACTCTAAGCGACGTTCTTCGAGTACCACATTCAGTACGCTACCGCGGCCCTTTAAAGCATTTACCGTATAAAGGGCATTACCTGAAAGTCCTGCACGTTTACGTATCAAATTCACATCGTCGATGGCTTGCTGGTGCTTACCCGTTTTTGCGTAAGCTTCTGCACGGTTGAGATACATTTCGGCCAAACGCAGATATACCGGCGAAGCCAAATTGGCTATACCTTCCTGCCAATTGAATTTATTGATAAAATACTGAGGGGAAGTACCGCGGTACTGAAGTTTCCCGTCAATAAAATGAGGCGTTACAAAGCTGAGACGTGCATCTTGCGGATTTTCATTCAGAAGATCCCATAGTGCTACCGAAGTATAGTACTCTCCCCAGCCGGTTGACAGCGTTGCAGGATCGTTGTAGTATAGAGATCCCACCGCATTTTTGTCTTTATTGTCGACAAGGGTATGTCTGAAATTGAAAATTGTTTCCGGATTGCTTTCAGGCACCAACGTGGGCGACTTCTTATACATTTCAGTAGAAGCGAGCTCATATCTTTTAGAATCTATTACCTGATTCGCATATTGGATCGCCTTTTCATTGTCCTCCATATAGAGGTAAATTCTGGATAGAAGGGCATCTACCACCTCTTTTGATGCAAAATTGGCGTTTTTAGACTCCTTCATCAATTCTCCCGCTTTCAAAAGATCGGCAATAACGGCGGCATACACCTCTTTGACACTATTACGGGCAGGATATAGATTGTCTTCGGTTCCCAGCACAACAGGCACCCCTGGATTTTCGCCCTTATTTTGCGCATACGGACGACCGAACAAACGCACAAGATTAAAATGAGCCATAGCACGCAGATAAAGATTTTCTCCCTTCAACTGATCCAAAGCTGCTGACTCACCATCTTTTACTTTATTAATGATCAAATTCGTAGCGTAAATTAACTTATAGGACTGCGCCCAAAAGTCGGTGGTGGGATACATAGCAGGAATATGCAGATACGAAGCCCCAAGAGAAGCCTGATCACCATCGGCTCCACTTTGTACGACGTTGTCGCCCGGCCATTCATTTAAAGTAAGAAAATGGCGGGTATATGCCTCTGTGACCAACATCGCATAGTTTCCGTAGGTCGCGATTTGTATGTCAGAAGGCGTAGCCAATGCCACGTCGTTAGACTTGCTGTCGTAGGGCTGAAGGTCGTTATCACACGAAGCCGTAAAAATCAGCAAGGCAAATAATAGATTTTTAACGAATATATTCGATTTCATGATTTCCCTTTTTAGAAGCTGATATTAATTCCGAACAATACTTTTTTACTGATGGGGTACTTAATGCTTGACGACCCACCAGAAGGTCCTAATACTACTTCGGGATCCATACCAGAGAATTTGGTAAACGTCACCAGGTTATCGGCACTTACAAACAGCTTCACTTGCTCTGACCGGATTTTTCTTGCAAAATGATCAGGTAACTGATAAGCCAAATTCACGTTTCTCAACCGTAAATAGCTGCCATCTTCAAGATATCGTGACGAAGCCTGATTGGAGTTCTTATTTCCACCAAATACCGGTTTGGGGTGGGTTGCTTCATCCCCTGCCTGGGTCCAGCGGTTCCATCCATCGGCCAGTACCATGCTATTGTAGGTATAGTAAGCACCGTCAGAATCAAACAATTGTCGTGAGGTATGGTAAACCTTATTACCACTCACGAAATTCACAAATGCAGACAATGTGAAACCTTTGTAGCTCAACGTATTGCTCATACCACCTGTAAAGTTCGGATTAGCTGTGCCAACATTTTGCTGGGTCGCTTCTGCGTAGGAATTTGTAGTCGTTCTAACCTCTTCACCATTGGCGCCTACCGATATCTTTTCCCAAAGCGGATCGCCCGTAGCTGCATCCACGCCCATCCATTTACGCATGTTCCAGGTATATAGCTCCTCTCCCTCGCTAATCAGCAAATTGCCTGAGCGTATATCTTTACCCTGATCCAACGTAAGAACTTTACTCCGGTTGAAGGCAATGTTGAAATTGGTTTCCCAACGGAATTTTCCACCCAAATTTACGCTGGTGAGGTTTAGTTCCAGACCGCGGTTTCTGATGGCCCCTACGTTTCTGATCACCGATCCAAAGCCGCTTGTATAGGGCATTTCAACATTTAGAAGCAGACCATCGGTAGTTTTATTGTAAAGATCGACGTTCAGCATGAGGCGTTTAAACAGCCCCAAATCCACCCCAAAATTCAAACTTTTTGCTTTTTCCCAGGTCAGGTTTTTGTTGTCCATTTGATACGGGAAAGCACCGGAATTACCAGCATACTGCGTAGCAAAACTATATAGTCCAAACGATTGATAATTACCGATTTCAGCATTACCGGTAACACCATAGCTAGCGCGGAATTTCAGCAGATCTATCGAGCTATAATCTTTCATGAAACTTTCGTTGCTTAAAATCCATGAAGCTCCCAAGGTGTAAAAATTGCCGGAGCGATTGTTGGCACCAAAGCGAGAAGACGATTCGTTGATATACGATGCTACCAGAAAATAGCGGTTGTCGTAATCGTAGTCAACCTGTGTAAGACCCTTGATGAAGGAGTTTTCATATATCCCACCGGTGGCCGACAAAATACGCGAAGCCGTGTTCATCACGTGCAGACCGGGCGCAAAACCTTCCCCGGTTACGCCATCGTTTTCCACCTTATTCTTCTCGCCTTCCAAAACCGCTAAAACACTTAAACCATGCTTGCCAAAGGTTTTATTATAATTTAACCGGTTAGAGGTAATGAGCGACAAATTATTGGTAAAACTGTTGGTCAATCGTCCCAAACCCTTTCCCGCTTTTGCCCGGATGTCGTAATACAACAATCCTTTGGTATTGGACGTACTTACCCGATTGTAGGATGAAAATGTAAGGTTGGGCAAAATGGTATAGTCGAGGTTCAAGTCGCCATCCACCCCATTTGCATTCGACTGGTTTAAATTGTACTGCCAGCCATGCAGGAAATTCTCCTGCTCACGGCCATACCAACCGCCATCGGTTCCTTTGTTCACACTGCCATCCGCATTGTAAGGATTGTCCCATGGCATATTGTTATAAGCACCATATAGTGCACCGTCTAACCCTGCACGATCTGATTCCTGTTTGTTTAAACGTGCATTTACTTTTACATTCAGCTTTAACTTATCGTTGATGCGCTGGGTGATATTGGCTCTTACATTGTAGCGTTTTGCCTCGTTATAGTGTAACGTTCCCTGCTCGTTGTAGTAATTTCCCGAGATATAAAATTTCGTATTTTCAGAACCACCAGAAAGGGACAATACATAGTTTTGTGTGGCTCCGGTACGGAATGCGTGATCCTGCCAATTGGTATTTTGCGAGACTACACTAGCCGGAATTTCCTTATCGAAACGGTCTGCCGGATAAAAGCTCTTTGTATAATCATACAACTGTTGCGAATTCATGACGTTGAACTTGCCCGTGGTTACATTGTTGAAACCAGCAGAAGCATTAAAATCGATGCGGGTTTTACCGGTTTTCCCAGACTTTGTGGTGATAATAATAACGCCATTTGCTGCTCTCGACCCATATAAACCCGTAGCAGCTGCATCTTTAAGAATGGTAACAGATTCTATATCATTGGGATTGGCATTACCTCCAATTATCCCATCCACAACCATCAGTGGTGAAGCGCCTGCCGTAATGGAACTGGAACCACGCACCACAATACTCGAAGAAGCATTGGGATCACCAGACGAATTAGAAACAATGACACCGGGCGCTTTTCCTTGCAAAAGGCTTATCGGGTTGTTCGATGTAACGTCGTTCAACTGCTTGGCACTCACTACGGATACCGAACTCGATAACTGGGACATCTGCTTGGACGAGTAACCTACAACCACACCCTCGTTCAAAGCTTTGGTATCCGCTACTAAGGCAATGTTAATAACAGATCCATTTCCAGCCACTTTTTCCTGACTTTGATAGCCCACAAAACTAAAAACCAAAACGCTTTGTGCATCCGGCACCGAAATGGAATAAGTCCCGTCAGTCGCAGAATTTGTCCCCTGAGTCGTCCCTTTTACCACAATATTTACACCGGGTAATGGTTCTCCTTTTTCGTCAGTAACCTTACCCTCTATACGCAATTCATTTTTAACTTGCAAAACCGGCTTACCAAGCGTAGAAGCCGTGCCAACATCTTTTGGCTTTATAACAATGCTGTTCTTCATCGTTACATAGGACAATCCATAAGGTTCCAAAAGCTTGGTGAGTACGTCGCTCAATTTTTCGCCATTCGCATTTTGCTTTACTTTGGTGTGAATATGAGTTTCTCCAACAAAAACAAATTTCACATCAGCAGTAGCCGCCAACTGATCCAGTGCCTCACTTAGCGTTAAATTCTTTAAGCGCGTCGACACCACTTTATTGAGATTCTGCCCATACGACTCCTTGGCCAGGGAAACCGAGCAAAGCGAGCAGATCAGCATGTAAAAAAAAGCGCTGTATTTCATTGTCATTAGAATATAATGAACTACTTCACCCCTTGGGAGAGATTTTTTCATAATTTTGATAGCGTTAAAGTGATTGAAAATAAGTTTTGTAGCTAACCTTAGAGTTCGAAGGCTGCGGTTGGCTTACAAATTTGGACTTTCATTTTAGAGTTTCCCCGGGACTCGTTCCGGGGATTTTTGTTGTCGGGAGTTTTTGTTCATAGGCTTCAGGTTCAGGTGTTTGGTATATAAATATTTCAAGTTATTGCTGCTGACTCTTGTGAGCCGGAGCTCGCTTACAATTTCCATCCAGGTAATATCGTCCCTCACTCTGCCTGGTCAGCTTTCCTCTCAGCGAAACTGCCAACATTTCCATCACACTTTCGACGGGTGTATCCGCGTCAAAATCCGCATGAACCGAACAATCTTTAACATCATTCGGGTAAGCTATATGCACAGGATAGTTTCTTTCTAATATTTTTATCACCTCAGAAAGCGGCAAATTCCTAAACTGCATTTTGCCGGTATGCCACCCTATTCTAGACTGCGCATCCACTTGTAACGCTTTGTGCAACTGCCCTCCCGAATAGCTTGCCTCCTGATTTGCTACGATTTGTACAGAGGATTTCGGAGCATTTACCTCAACCTTACCACTTGCCACCGTTACCGCAACAAGTTCATCGGTTGCATACGCTTTTATATTGAAGCTCGTTCCCAAAACTTTCGTTTCTATGGCTCCTGAGCTAATGATAAACGGTCTCTGTTCATCTCTGAAAATCTCGAAATAGGCCTCACCCTCCAAACGTACTTCTCTACGCTCCTTTGTAAAAGCGATGGGAAAAACCAATTTACTTTTTGCGTTCAGCCAAACGATAGATCCATCCTCTAAAACCACCTTCTTTCTTTCTCCTATACCTGTTTGCTCTGTTTGCAACTGATCGGATGACTGCGCAACCATTTGATCCGGGCCAGAACTCCATCCACGTGATAGAAAATAAACCGAAGCGCCTCCACTTAAAGCAAATAAAACCCATACGGCAGCAACACGAAGCCAACGCTGTGATAAGGAAAAAAATGATGGTTGTGAATCAGCGATCCGATCGACCTCAATTTTTTTCAAAAGCTGTTGATGTACTTCCTGCAACGCATCCTGATGAGACGCGCTCACTTCCCCCGGACCTTCAAAATGGGCTTGGATCAACGCTTTCAAGCCATCCTGATCTTCCGATAGATTAAAATACGCCAGTAACTCGCGCACCTGATCGGGTGTACACTGATCGGCCAGATACCGTTCGAATAGTTCATGTATGGGTTCCTGATTCTCCAAAATACTTCACCTCCGTTTATATTCTACATATAGTACGTTTAGTGAAATAAAATACTCTGCTCCCTTTTTGAAAAAAAATAATATTTTTTCAATTATCTATTTTACACCTATTAGATTTGGCATAACGACATACACAAAATTAATATGCACCGAGCAGGATTATAGGCTATCGGACAAAGCCCAGACAAATAAGGTAGCGGCCACGTCACCATGGGTTTCCAGGTATTTTTTAATGGCGCGATTGGCTTTCACAATGTGATCGCTAATAGTAGACGTAGATATTTGCAGCAAGGAAGCGATTTCTTCGTAGCTCTTGCCTTCAATTTTACAAAGCGTAAAAACCTGCTTGCGTACTGCCGGCAATTGATCGATAGCATGATTGATGTAATCCAAACGCTCAAAGTATACACCGCTCTCTTCGCCGTGCTGGTAATGGGCAACCGCAGCCTGTATCAGGTAGTCGCTCAAAACCTTGTCGCGAGCCACCTTGCGAAAATGGTCGTACATCAAATTTTTGGCGATGGTATACAAATAGGCTTTGAAAGATCTACTCGTGTCGATGTAATCCCGCTTTTCCCAGACTTTCAGAAACAGATCTTGTAGAATTTCCTTTGAGGTTTCTTCACATTTAGTGAGTTGAAGAATTTTAGCGTATATAGCACCACTGTATTTCACGTAGAGCTCACTAAAGGCGCGTTCCTCACCTTTTATTAAGCCCATCAAAATATCACTTTCTCCTATATAATCGTTGCTAAATTTCATTAAAAACAATATTTTATATTGCTAATAGTAAATATACTACATAATGATCTAAATTGATTAAAAAAATACAATAGAACTGATTAAATCCGGTACAGGAAATTATATCAACCGACTATATTCTGAAATTAACCACCTCCGCAACCAACGGTCAAGCACTGGTTAGTTTATAGAAACAAAAAAATGCCCAGGCCGAATAGCCGGGCATTCCAAAAATAATCATCCACTCGTGTTTCAATCAGGCTTTTAGATACAAGATCATCTTGCTCGGCCCCATTGCAATCAAATTTCTACATAATCGATCTCTAAATAATCCGCAACATCCTTCACCCAATATTTCTGAATAAAAGCCTCATGATCAGGATGATTGGAGTACGTATCATAATGTTTCTGATTGGCAAAATCCATCGATATACCGAAATCATAATAATTCTTGGTACTTACCTGCTTGGACACTTTGAAGTTCAAAACATTAGGAATTTTTGCCAATAGCTTGGCCCCCTTGATGAACGCTGCCTCCTCTGCCGAACCTTTCGGATGCTTTAAATTTAAAATAACTGAATGATGAATCATGAATATTATATATGAGTTGTTTCTATTTATTTCCCTGCCTTTTCGGATAAGAATTTCAAGGCCTGCTTCACGTCGCGCATGTTATTATCCCAGTTGTCTTCCCGCTCAATATAAGCCAAACCCGCGTAATTCTGCCTTTTTAGCTCATCAATAATCGCCGGGTAGTTCAACACTCCGGTTCCTACTACCACATCTTTGGCCTTAAGGTTATCGAATGTATCCAGATCTTTTACATGCACATTAATGACGTGGCCTTCCAGTTTACGAAGGCACTCCACCGGATCGAGGCCACTTCTGGCCCAATGCCCAAGGTCGGCACATGCGCCAAAATTTGGATGCCCTTTGATGGCCGCAAGTACGGAGTCGGGGTGCCAATACGGACTCAAACCCTTAGCATGTTCGTGCAAGGCAATTTTTATTTTGTATTTCCCGGCCAGTTTATCCAGTTCGTCCCAATGTTTGCGATCGGGCTCGCAGGTGAGAATCTCGATACCCATTTTTTTGGCAAAAATAAAATAGGCTTCCCACTCCTCAATAGTTTTACCGCCGGCATATAATGAGCGCATTTTCATTCCCCGCTGATTCAGCAAGCCTTTCATCCGGGCAATTTCAGCGTCATTTAGGTTGGGCATGGCATGACCGTTAAAGTCGGCGCCGAGTTTATGGAAGAAAAAACCCTCTACCAATTTCGCCCCTGCGCTATCGGCTTTTGCCAGGGCATCGGGAAAAGAAAAACGATTGAATGAGTACAATGCCACGCCCGTTTTCCATTTCAATGGCTTACCGGACTGAGCCCCTATAAAAGCAAACTGTAAAAAAACGGCTACCAGCAGCGTAACTACCGCCGCAGAACCTAAGATGTATTTTTTCATACGCAATTACCAGATTATAACCATGAAAGCCGGAAGAACAGCTTTATTACTTTCTCCCGGCTCCGAATTTCTTACATTCTTACTTAGGGTCTACCGACCTATATGCTGCAAGGGCTGCCAGTTCACCACTTTTACCAGGCTTACTAATGCCATGTTCCATGCCCATAAAACCCCTGTACCCTTTGTCGTGTACATGCTGGAGTACGTTTACAAAATTGACTTCTCCAGAGGTCGGTTCATTTCTTCCCGGGGTATCGCCTATTTGCATATATCCTATCTCATCCCACGCATAATCCAGTGTAGGGAGTATATTCCCTTCCTGAATTTGAACATGGTAAAAATCGAAAAGAATTTTCACACTAGGACTGCCAACGGCCTTCGCCATGGCATACGCTTGTGGAATGGTATGCAGAAACATGCCTGCATGATTGATTTTATGGTTCATGGTTTCCATCACCATCATCATACCATGCGGTTCATAAATCTCAGCGCATCGTTTCAGGAGATCAATGGCGTTGGCCATTTGAAAATCCCATTGCAATTTAGGGTCAGCCGTACCCAATACGTTGTGAATGAATTTGGTGTTCATTCTTTTGGCAATTTCTACCGAAGCACGAACCTCCTTTAAAACCTGATCACGCACCGACTGGTCGCGACTGGCGAAAGTGGGAATTTTAAAGTTCATGGTGCCAACAAATTGACCAAATTCCATCCCCAGTTTCTGCACGGCCTGGCTTATCCGCTCCTGGTCTGCAACGGATTTTGATGCCAGATAGGTATTTTCCCAAGCTCTAAACCCCTGGTCGTTACCCCACTTTATTTGATCGACCAAATCCTTTCCGACCAGCTCCTTGAAAATTCCAAACTCTGGTGAGAATTTCATATTGAATGGTTTCTCCTTCGCCGTGGATATTGCCTGGGCTGATAGAGACTTTCCTCCACCAACCATGAGGGCAGCACCAGCCATGACACTGCTCCTGATGAAATTTTTTCTATTCATATGCACTTATTAGCTTATTCCGATTTACTATCCTTCAAAAATGCAATCAGATCAGCCATTTTTTGATGATCCAACTGACTCGTCAAAACGGGCATTACTGACATATTCAGAACTTTCAACGACTTGATATCCTGACGGTTGATCATTTTATCGATACCGGGACCAGTTCTAAGGTTAATTGCTACTGAAGTTTCACTCATAATCATTCCCTGTAACGGATCGCCGTCTTTCAACTCCACCTCCCATAAGTCGTAACCCGGTGCAATGGAAAGGCTTGGGTCCAATATATTCGCTAGCAGGTCATTGGACAGCCAGTTATGCACCGTACCCAAGTCGGGGCCATAGGAAACACCAATACCTCCGCGGACCTGATGACACAAGGCACAATTTTGCATATACACCAACTTTCCTTTGCTGGCGTCACCCGTAAGCGTTAAAGCCTTTTGATAGTCCTTATTTACTTTATCCTTATCACTTCGGGTTAGTAATAGCCGAGCCTTGTCTCTCAGTTTTTCATCGGCATGGCCCATCAACTGAACGCTGCGATTCCACCCCACACTTTCAGGCTTGATCTTTTTTGATTCGATGGCCGTCAGTAATTGAGTTACTCTTTCAGGGCTCGTCAGGAATGTATTCATGGCTGCGTCACGCATTTCCGGTGTGAGGGCATCCCATTGTTTAAGCACATAATTGGTTACCGTCAGATCTGGCACCAGCGCCAGTGCTTTCAGTGCGGCATGTTGTACAGCAGGCTCTTCCTGTGGCACAATGAGAGACTGCAGCGTAGCCGCATACGGCGCCGGATTTCCCAAGGTTAGGAAGTTTAACGCCTCAGCTCTTTTCTGATCACCCAACTTTTTATCTTGCGCAATGGCGATCGCCTTACCGAATGTTTCTTTCAATTTCAGGCTATCCACCACCCCGGTTACTTTCAGTATTTGCAAAGATGCTTTTCGTACATCCACATTTGGATGACTGAACGAACTGGCAATCAATTGATTTTCTTCATTTTCCAATTGAGCAAAATCAATATTCTTGCGTTTTAAGCCATCCGTCAAACCTGCTAGCACCGGCTTTTGCCATGCCGCCTGTTTCCCATCAATCCCCTGAGCAATAAGTGCTTTAATAGGTGCTACATCCTTTCCCGCACCCACTATGGCGGTTAACCGTTGCAGCAGGGAAGCATACGCGGGATTGTTCGCTTTATAGGTTTGCATCACTTCTTTCAACAAAGGCATGGTTTGCGATGCGTTCGCCGACAAGGCTGCAATTTGAACCCAATCATCGTTCAGGTCTTTGAAAAGTAATTTTTGTCGGGCATTTCCGGCTTCCGGTGTATTGATATATCCCAATGTACATAACAGCTGAAACCGAACCTTTGGATCTTTATCATCCACCAGTTTAAGGAGTTCGGTAGACAAAGCAGGGGCATCTGCCAGATGTAGCTCTGCCAGTTTGATTGCATTTTCACGTATACCGGCCTCACTGTCGGACAAGGCTTTGGAAATTACCTCAGGCGTAAGTGCTTTCATCCCCTCTAATGTCCACAAGGCATGCAATCGCCCCATTGGCGATGCTGTATTTTGTGTCATTTTTATCAGGGCCGGGATGACATTTTTATCAGCACGATCAACCAATAAACGCTGTGCATTTTGCCTCCACCAGCCATTTTTATCGGCCAGGTATGTCACCAACGCTTCACTGGTCGCATCACCTAACTTTAAACCCTTCGTCCAATCTGCCTTTTGTGTACCTGTGGGTGTAATTCTGTAAATCCTGCCCATATCGTACCCATCGTATAACCCTCCTTCCGCAACCGCTTCATCCGACATCCACTCGGGGTGTTCGATAATCCGACGGTAGTAATCCAGTACATACAAAGCGCCGTCGGGCCCCACATACATATTCACCGGTCGTGACCATGAATCCTTAGAAGCCAGAAATTCTTTGTTGGAATGCTGCCGGCTTGCAGTGAAGCTCGCACCGTTTTCTTTCAGAATATCTACGTGTACCAAATTACTCACCGACTCCGACACAAATGTAGCCAGTCCATCATACGGAGCAGGAAATAGTCCGCCATTATAGGCTGTAAGTCCGCTCGACGAAGTAGTAAGCCCTACCGGGGTGAAAAGCTGGCGATCCGGATTTTTGGTAATTTGAAACACCTCCGCTGACTTCCCGTGGTCTGAAATCATTTGCGTGGCATCAGATATAGGCATATCGGGGTTTCTTGCCAAATAGGGCGCCGCAATTACCTCATGATATACGTGATTTTGGTTGTGGGTAAACAGGTGGTGCCCCCATTTGTCATAAGTGTGGCCAAACTGAGATTTCCCCGATTCCAGTTCCAACTGATGTGATTCAGGCCTGAAACGGACATTGTGGCTGTCCGCATTTTTGGGCAAACGTGGGCTGGATGGCTGGTCAGGAAAATGTATTTCAGTACCCAAATCGCCAAACTCAGTGCCATATTTACGCGTTCCAATAGCGCCCAAGTGTGAAAGGTGGATCCAGTTATCCAAACCATATACCGGGTTATTGACGTTTACGTGTGGATTGGAAAGAGAAAAACCTGTGAGAATGGTTTCTTTTTTATCCGCCTTGCCATCACCATCC
>CALGRQ010000177.1 GCA_937880795.1 uncultured Dyadobacter sp.
TACATCAAGCATGACTCGTTAGTGATATTAAAACCTCAAAGGATCAGTGGCACATTCGTTCCAAACTTCAAGGATGGTTCATCGCGCCCTGTAACTTCTAATAAACGGCTCGTTGAAGAAGCCATTGCCTGGTATCAATCCGCCAGCTTTCAGTTCAAAAAGGGATTAATGAAAAAGTAATGGAAACTGAAATGAATTATCAATCGCTGCTGAATCAAATTGAAGCTTTCGTATCGGCTCAATTATCCGCCTGTGGTGAGCCTTTGGCGTATCACAATCTGAATCATACCCGCAACGTGGTAGAAAACGCTGCACGTATTGCGGATTGTTACGAGCTATCTAATTCTGAGCGGTTTGTGATAATTGCTGCTAGTTGGTTTCACGATCTGGGTTATATAAACGGAGAAGTTGCCGGTCACGAGCAGCGGGGTGTCTTGCTTTTCGGAGGATTCGCAAATGGTTTATTTATTGAAGGTGATATCATAGCGCGCGTAATGGGTTGCATTTTGGCAACGACGCTACCTCAAAAACCTACTAATCTATTAGAGTCAATCGTCTGCGATGCAGACCTTTATCATTTCGGTACAATAGAATTTGCCGAAAAAGACCTGTTAATGTTAGAAGAAACCAGCCACAGATTGAAAACCAATATACCTGCTGCCAACTGGCTATCCGGATCCGCAAAGCTGTTACGGTCTCACCAGTTTTGCACTCCCTATTGTCAGGACAAACTAGCTGCTCAAAAGCAAGAGAATCTAAGGCAATTAGAAGCCCGGATACAAGCGGCTTCGAAAGCAGTTCAATAAACCAGCTTGTGTTTCCGTGCTGCCTTTCCCCATTTGTACTGATGCGTCCAGTATGCCACTTTCATCGATAGATAACCAATACCTGCCCCCACAAGCACGTCACTGATGTAATGCCGGTTGTTGGCCACGCGCAGCAATCCTACTGACGAAGCTACCGTATAGGACGCGTAGGGCATCCATGGATAGCGGTCTTTGTATTCTTCATTCAAAAAAGTGGCTGCCGCAAAAGCCTGCGTGGTATGGCCGGAGGGAAACGAATTGTAGCTGCTGCCATCAGGCCGGAGCGTGTGGGTCGCGGACTTTAATAGGGTGACAGTTGTCAGCGCCATTGCTTCTCCTTTAATCAGGATCACAGTCCGGTTAATAAGATCTGTTTTAGAATGCACGCCACAGGCGTCAAGGCCATAGGCAACTACCAGTGGTGAAAATTGAAGATAGTCATCAACTTTAGTGCGAAACCTGGGAATGAAATGGTTCCGTTCTTCGGCCACTTCGTTTCTGATAGCTTCTTCGGAATGCCCTGTTGATAGCAAGCCACCGATAATCAGCGAAGCGGGCGGGTAAAATGACCGGAGGGTAATGGGTTTTCGGGTCGGCAGCGTATCACATGACATCACAGGCGAAGCACTCGCCCAGCTGCTAAATACAATAAGGATTATCAATGTACGCATGATCAGAAATAGAGTATATGGATGACAGTCAAAATTTGAAGCTGTAACCTGCCCGGATCAACTGGGTTTCGTAGTAATCGCGGCTTGTATAATGAAAGCCTTCGCCGTAAACAGTTTTGCGAATGATGATCGTTCCGAAAAGATCAGTTGCATTCACAAACAGCTCGCCTTTCCGGAGCTGGCGTTTTGCGCCTGCATCAACCGAAAACCGGTAACCGGTTCGGCCCTGCGGGACAATGTCGGGTGCCTGGTAAATGACTGCTAGCTGCAACTCGGTCTTCTTTCCTTTTAACGAGGCATTGACTTTCCCGCTGCCGGAGGTCAGCTGCTGTTTGCCCGCACTGTATACCGAACGGGCCGGATACAGGTTTTCAACCGTAAATGCATCAATGCTGTTGCGGTAAAGGTTGCCATTGACATTAAGCGAAAACCATGAGGCCAGATCCTGCTGCCAGACCAGCTCACCGCCGCTCGCATAGCTCTTCCCCGCGTTTTGGAAAATGTTATAGATCAAGGTGCTGCCCGGGACAGTAGTCCCGATCCTGGTAATAGTGCCGTTAGTCTGCTTGTGATACGCTGCTGCATAAAGCGAACCGTTGGACCAACTTGTTTTGTAACCTGCTTCCAACGAGCTGGTGAATTGCGGTTTCAGAGTAGGGTTGCCAATCTTGATGATTTCGGCGTCGTCATATTTCGGGAAAATGCGGATGTCGACCTCGTTAGGCCGGTCTACGCGGCGGTTGTAGAAAAGAGAAACCTTATTATGTTCATCAAACTTATAAGCCAGCCGTACATTGGGGAAAGGTTTGGCATACGAATAACCGTCGCTTTTATAGGTGGGATGGGTAGGATTCACCGTGTAACGCAGGTTGATATATTCTACCCGGAGACCAGCTTCCAACTCAAACTTCCTGTTCTCAAATACGTAATTACCGTAGAGGGCTGGAATCGTTTCTTTGTAATCTGCCCAGCCTCCTGCAAGGCTGTCAAGAGGCGAATTCAGGCCTGGAAAGAATTGCATATTGGTTGGAATAAATCGCCTGCGCAGCTTTAACCCGCTTTCAAAACGGCCATATCGCAAGGGCCGGATGTAATCCGCATTTAAATCGAAAACATTCTCATCTGAAAGCAGTTTGAACGCATCCTTACCGGTAAAATCGGGCATGATGTTGGTGAAAAAATACTTTTCATCTTCCCGGTGAAATGTATAGTTCAAGCCAATATTAAGCAGTCGGCCCGGCTGTGCATATTTGTGCTGGTAGGAAGCTGTAGCGGTTACTGTGGTTTTTAGCTCATCTTCCAAAAACTGCCATAATCGGCGTCGCTGGGTAAGATCGGCATTGAAAAAGGGCTGGTCTCCGCGGTCCAGGATCTTCTCGCTGCTAAACAGCGCAGAAACAGATAAAGAATTTTGCTGATTCCAATTCCAGTCAATACCCGCCTTGGATGTTGCCACGTTGGTGCTGCGGTTGCGTTTTAACTGCTGCCGGATTGTATCACCCGTCTGGTAGTAACGGTCGGTAAATTCGTTCTTGTTGAGCGTCGGGGTGTGCAGGTAATCGCCCTGAAAAAAGATGTTCAGTTTCTCTTTCTTGTAATTCAGGGCTACCGAAGGATTTAGTTTTAGCGTATTCCTGGATTGCGGGCGAAGGCCAGGGAAATTCTCCTTTCTTACCCATAGAGCGCCCAATCCTGTGGTCATTGAGATCTTCCCGTTGAAGCCTTCCTGTTTATTTTTTTTGTAAATGATGTTGATGATTCCTGCATTACCATTGGCATCGTACCGAGCTGAAGGATTATTGATGATCTCAATCCTCTCAATCGCTGACGCTGGGATGTTATCAAGACTAGTCTGATTTCCAAAACCGGTCAATGCCGTCTGGCGGCCGTCTATGAGCACTGCAACCTTGTCGCTTCCGCGCAGCATCACCTTTCCGTCTTCACCAGCTGTAATACCAGGTAGGTTTTTGAGTGCTTGCAGAACAGAACCGCCACTTTGGCTCAGGTTGTTGCTGATATCGAAAACTTTCCGGTCAAGGCGCGCATCTACGCCATCGGCCTGGGTTCCTGTGACGGTCACCTCTTGCAAAACCTTGGCGTCTTCGCTCATTTCAAGCACGCCTAGGTCAAGGAAAGCGCTCAATGCGCCTACCGTTACAGGTGTTTTCAATGTTCGAAACCCAAGGAAAGCACATTCTACCAAATAATTTCCTGGTACAATATCGGATAGTGTAAAACGTCCATTGGCAGCTGTGATCGTTCCGGTCACAAACGCGCTGTCCTTTTCAGTTTTCAAAATCACATTGACGAAAGGCAGCATTTCCTTCTTAGGAAGCGAAGAGACCTGTCCTGACAGTGTGACCTTGCTTACCTGAGCCTGGGCGCTGTGCAGCACCACTATCAATACGAGCAGGAATAATGATTTTTTGAAAGCCATTCAGATTCGTTTTTTGATCTGATGGCGAAAGTCCGGACTGATTTGGAAGAAATTTAGAATTTTAGAAGCTGACAGTAAAATGATGATGTCCGCAATCGAAATCATAAGAGATCTGCCAGTTGTACCGCTCGCAAATCTCACGGACAATCGCGAGTCCGAGCCCAGTACCGGCGTGCTCGGGGGATGCCTGTGCGAACCGGCGGAAAAGGTTGCGCTCATCAAGCGGTGATATGCCCGTGTTGGCAAATATCAATTTGCGATGGCCTGCATACACAGACACTTCGCCACCTGCCGGGGTGTATCGTAGCGCATTTACAAGCAAATTTGTTAGCAGAATTTCCAAAAGCATTGGATTGGCCTGCAAAGTCATTTCTCCAACTTGCTGGGTAAAGCGAATGTCGCTACTTTCAAACCGGTCTGTGAATTGTGGGCTCAACTCATTAAGCAACCCGTGAATAGAAATGCTCTGTTGTTCGTCAAACTGTGCTTGCTCGATTTTTGCCAGAAGCAAAAGGTTTTTATTGATCCTTGTTACGCGGTTAATAGCCTGATAGGCATCTTCGAGGATCTGCATTTGAGACTGATCCAGCACGCGGCTTTGCAGTAGCAGGTCAAGCTTGGATTTAACTATTGCTAATGGAGTTTGTAGTTCATGGGAGGCATTTTCCGTAAATTCCTTTTGCTGTTTATATGAGGCCAGGCTTGCTTCCATAAGTCTGGTAAGACTCTTGTTTAGGTCGGCAAATTCGGCTACTTGCGATACAGGTAATGCTTCCGTTTTGCCACCTTCCAGCCTGAAAGCTTGCAAACTGGCCAGTGAATCATAGAATGGCCGCCAAACACGTAACGAGGTTTTGCGATTGATGTAAACGAAGCCGCCCAATAGCAGAATAAAGAAGAAAATGGTTACCGCCGCAATCGCCAGAATAGTTTCATCAATTTCTTCCATATTGGTTTCGATCAGAACACGGAAGAGTGTTCCATTAACCCGAATATCGGTCATCAGGCACCGAAACTGCTCACGGTCGTTCATGAAAGTATCAAACCGGATAAGTGTATAACTACTGTCCGCACTGGGCGCTACAGCCTCGGTAAATGAAAATCCCGGCTGCACTTTGTTTAAGACACTGATCATATCGCTCACTGCGTTGTCAGGGAGATCCAGGCTGGTTAATCTTTTTTCGAGTTTTTCCCGAATTGCATAGTGGTGTTTGTCCAGTTCATTTTCCCAGATCCAGTCAATGGTCAAAAAATACGCGGGAATACTTACAATTAGTATGATCAGCGTATAAATCACCAGTGGACGAAGGCTTTGGTCCAGCAATTTTTTCATCCTTCCCATTTGTAGCCTGTCGCGTAAATAGTTTTGAGATAATTACCGTAACCAGCCTCGGTCAACTTTTTCTTAAGGTTTTTTACGTGCGCGTAAACGAAGTCGTGATTATCGAACATATCGGCAATGTCACCTGACAAATGCTCAGCCAATGCACTTTTGCCAATCACACGGTTTTTATTGCTGATAAAAAACAATAGCAGGTCCAGCTCCTTGCGGGTTAACGAGACTAGCGACCCATTAACAGTTACCACCCTTGATGACAAATCAACTTTCAACTCATTTTGGACAATATTATTCTGATTGCCAAAGCTCCTGCGGCGAATAACCGAGTAAATGCGTGCTGCCAGTTCTGGCAAATGAAACGGCTTTGCCAGATAGTCATCTGCGCCAGCATGCAATCCCCTGATTTTGGTTTCGTAGTCGTTTTTGGCTGAAATGATGATCACACCGTCCTGCTGTCCCTGTGCTTTAAGGATGTCAAGAATATCCAGCCCATCACCGCCAGGTAGCATTAAGTCCAGAAGGATACATTCGTAACGGTATAGCTCGACTTTTTCCCTGGCCTGCGCCCATGTACCTGCATACTCGCATAAGTAATCCTGTGCGGATAGGTAGGCTCCAATGTCGGCAGCAAGTTCTGGTTCGTCTTCGATGATCAGGATTTTCATGCAGGTAATTTACCGCTATGATTTGGAATTCTTTTAGAAGAGAATTCTCGACTTGCTGATGCTGGTAAAATAGTTGTTACCAAGGGGTAATAAATTCAACAATGAAATCAATTGTTGGTTAGGCTAAAATATTGTACGGCAGCGGCCGCCGCATAAATGACCGCCAGCCTTTTGAAAGCTATATATGAGGCATATAAATAGTTAAAAGCAAATCGCCTATGCTTTATGACAGCCAGTTCCGAAGAGCATGTTTGAGAAAAGGTCAATTTTAAACTCTTCAATATTCAAAGATGGCGGTAAGATTTACACGTAACAAACGTCTCACTAGAAAAACAGCTATACCGAACCCGCGGTACTTTTTTTTCAATCTTTTAATTAAGCCCGTAACCCTACCAGGTGAAATCGAAGCAAATTATATATTTTTATACTTCTATATATTAATAATATATAGAAGTATAGGATAAAATAATATTGATTATTACATTTACATTGATGCTGTTAGATTGATCAGCACAATCAACTATTAATGACGATGGACAAAGCAACTAAGATCATAAGCTTCGCCAATATGAAGGGTGGAGTGGGAAAATCAATGTTAACAATAAAAACGGCGTTGTTGTTGGCCTCAGAGCCATACAACTACACTGTTGCCGTAATTGATGCCGATGCACAAGGAACAATCGTTAAGCGTAGGAAACTTGAAGAAAGTAAAGGCATAAAGGATTTCAAACTGGAAATTTATCAGTCATCCTTTGACGATGTGAAGCAGATAACGAGGGATTTGTACTCTACTGAAAAATATGATTACATATTCATTGACATTCCACGTTCAACCACCGGATATGATGCTGAAACTCTTTCTAAAATTCTGGTCTTTACTGAGACAGTGATAGTACCATTATTAGCATCGGAATCTGAACTTACATCTTCCATTGAGTTCATCAAAATATTGAAGTCGTTGCAGGAAGCTAAGGAGAAAAAAGGTTTGGTATTGAACATCTTTGGCCTCGCTAACAAGAAGAGAGCAAGTTTAAAGATGAATGACAAGGTGGGGCAGATCATAAAAGGACTAAAAATCGATCGCTTCAATACCGAAATTCGTGAGGTACCTACGGTGTTTAATAATTTTAACACCAATGACTCTGAATACAATAACGAAAAAGTGCAAACCTATTTGGTACCGTTTATTAATGAATTTGTCGAAAAGGTATAATCATCAGAAATATGGAAAATTCAAACAAAAGTAAAAACTCAGAAATTGATCCTTTTGACTTAGATCTTACTTCTGATACAAATGGTTTTGGGCTGACAGCACCAGCTCAAAAGGAGAAAGCGCCGAGTGCACAAAAAGAATCGAAACCAAAAGAAAAGGTAGCTTCCCCTAAATCTTTCCCAGAAAAAGTATCGAAGAAGGAGATAAAATACGCTTCAAATACCCAAAAAGCAGTACCAATAGATGAAGCCGTGCACAGAAAAGCTTCACTGATAGCGCGAGGACTAAACATCTCCATAAAATCGGTTATCCAGGAAGGAATAAACATCCTGTATCAAAACCACCTAAAAGAAATACAGGAATATCATAAAGCGGAGCAAGCTAGACTTAAAGATCTGATGGATGAGTAGCAATATACGTTTTTATCTCATTCTCAACTAGTTGAAGCACTTCAAAAGATGTTAAAGAAAGGATTGAGCCTAAGGAGATTAGCTCTCCAACAGTTAAACGACTTAACTTAGTCCTTCTTTTAAACCATCCATCTCTGGTGACATTGAGTTCCTGAAATATCGCTTTGTGCTTGATTGCTCTGCGGTCAATATATTGAGTCAAAGTTTCTCCCTGAATGATTTCTTTCATTGTACAGCATTATTAACATGATAGTGGGGTTAAGCAGTATAAATATGGCAAAATCTTTAACAAAAGCCAAAAATACCCCATTTACAACCCCATACCTTTGTCTCTCTTATACTGCTGATTATCCAGATCAACACTCCCTTTTTTACCACTTACGGCTTCATTGACGTTTTTATTAATGCTGGTTTGAATATCTTTCCCATCTGTTCTATGCCGGGATAATTGCTCTTGGTCATAATTGGTCTCCCTTTTGATTTCCACATGACCTTTGCCATCTGTTTCTACCTTATAATCAGTTCTTGCTAGGTTATTCTCCTGTTTATCAACAACTAACATATCTCCATTTTTTACATTTGACTTGGCCGCTTCAATTTTTTGTGTAATCGCATCATTTTCAAATCCTTTATCAAACTGAATTTTCTTATCCGGACCAGTCTCTGCAAGCCTTATCTCTCTTCCCATGTAACTCGTGACAAGCAACAACTTGTTATTACTATCCTCTTTCCCAAGAGTGTTTTGTCTTTCAATAGCTTCTTTGGCCTCAGAAGCCAAAGCGTACTTGCCTATTAACTCCCTTTGGTCACCCTTTTCTTTTATGAGACTGAATGGGCGCGAATTTTGAAGATCTTCGTTAAAGTCTTTACCAAACGGCCTATGGATAACAACCTGATTCTCTAAGCCCTTTTCACGGATTAAGTGTTCTTCAATCTTTTGAAAATATTCTATTTTTTTGGGGAACTGTATCTCCGCTGTTGTATCGCCAGTTCTCCTGGCCTGGGCAACTTTAAAGTCATCCCCCTGGTTTAAAGTATTTTCAAGACGGGCTGCTGCTTCATCTATATTTTGGCTTTTAAGTATCGCCAAGGCACTGTACTTTTCATTAGTCACCAGTCCTATTTCCAGATCATTATTCTTTCCTTCTAATTTGTCGAGAATTTGAATGTTGGATTTAACGCCTCCAAGGTCATTATCATTGGCCAAGACCACCTTCTCAGGTTTCAATTGGTAAATTTCATTTTGTAAAATGATCGGTTGATTACTGCTAGGGCTTCCCCCAGTAGAATAATAAATCGCCCTCTCTGGTTTGTGTAACTGATAATGGCTTAATGAGTCAATAGGGCTCTCGGTGATGATAATGGATTTGGGAGCTTCAACATGGGTCGAGCTCCAGAGGCCGATGTCGCGGAATCCATCAATCTCTTTTAGATTCTTGTTCCTGACAATCAACCCGATAGTCCCATCTTCACTGTTTAAAGGAAATGCAGTATTTACGATCTTACGATCGTCGGACTTGTCAAAATGTGCTTTTGTAATGGATAATCTTTCAATCTTTTCGGAATCTGTAAGAGGGGACTGGTGAGAATTAAAGCTCTTGATCATCGATATGTAATCTCCCGAATAGTTTTTGGCATTGGCTAAGTCAACAGCTTTACTATTAAGCTCCTTTGAGTTACCGGAAGGAAATTTTTCTTCAATCAGTTTATTTGTATGCTCTTTTAAATCAAATGTTTTATTAAAAATTCTATTTTTAAAAGACTCACTGTCAATTGTTTCATCAGAAATACCACGCTCGTGAAGGTACCTTCTGTCCTTTAACTCCTTCAATTGAAAATCACGACTCAAAGCGATGTGGCGATCCTCCGAAACCTCGATCATTCGGTTATCCCGCGACACCGTATGAGGTTGCTCCAAATATTTATCTATTCGTTCAAAAGTATCCTTCCAGTTGTTAGAGCGATTGAACGCAAATTTTACAGCGTTACCCTTATCACTTGGATCATTGACATTATAATAAAAATCTCCGTCCTTACCATTCCCAATAATGATTCGCTCATCATCCTTAATCAAAGTCGGCCAACGTCTGGATGTCTTTTCATGATCTGTTTTATAACCAAACTCAGACTTAGCAAAGTCTTCTAAACTGATCCGAGAAGCCAGCTCATTTAAGTCTCTTTTCATAGTAGTTTATATTATTTCAAAAATAATGAATACTTTGCGTATGTATAAATGAATACTAAATATATTTATTATTAATTTCTACTGTTATGAAATACGCTCAAAAAATTGACAAACCTAAGGTTATAAGGATTTTAACTAGTGCATTCATTAACAATCCAAGTGTAAATTACATAATTAAACAGGATCGTAAGAAAAGAGAGCGGATTGAAGCTTTAATGGATTATAGCTTCGAAGTTTGTTTCAATTCAGGAAAAGTCCTCCTAAATGATAACGAAACGGCTTGCGCTCTGGTGTCCTTTCCCGACAAAAAAAAATCTTCGATATCTTCTGTTTTGAACGATATCAACTTTGTATTTAATGCAGTAGGCCTTGGAGGTGTTATCAAAGCCATGCAACGAGAGAAAATAATCCACGCAAATTATCCCAACTCCAACATTTACTACCTCTGGTTTATCGGCGTTGATCAAGACCAACAGGGGAGGGGAGAGGGCAGTAAATTACTAACAGAAATTTTGAAGGACGCCGCAGATTCTGCTCGGCCAGTATATCTTGAAACCTCAGTATCCAGAAACATTGATTGGTATCAAAAGTTTGGATTCGAAGTTTACAACAAGATTGATTTCACTTATGATCTGTACTTACTAAAACACGCTTAAATGGGAAAGATCGCAGGAACTGACATGCATGTGGTGACATTCTTATTCGTTGTAGTGGAATTGTTAATGTTCACCTCTCAAACAATTTTGTTTTTATCAAGACCCAAGGATAGTGACAGAAAGTACTATATGGTACTGCTCGGCCTGCTAATAATAAAAAATATTGCAAGTGGTCTGTTTCCGGATCCCGGATTCACAACCATTCCCTTGGCGGTTCAATATGGCCTTGCCTATGGTGCAGGATTTGTTATGGCAAGCTATTTCCCTTTTTACTTTTATCGTGTATTTGAACTGCATGGTCTCAGGTGGCATGCGTTGTACGGGGTTCCTTTATTGATACTCGTGCCATTTTTTCTGTTCTTTCTAAGTGAAACCATAATCACTGGTAATATAGAAAGCTCTATTAATCACGGCCTTATATTACCGGCTATCTATGGGCTAATCCTGTTATTTATTATTCTCAATGAAATAAGAAAAAAGTATTTAGGACAGGTTAAGAGCAAAAATTACTTCGAGGCGATTGCTGTTTATGCAGCAATCACGCCCTGGGCTTTCCTGGCTTTTTGTGCGTTTTACAGAATTGAACAAGTTAAGGAAGTGTTTTTAACCAATGCCGGCTTCATTGTTATCACAGTGCTCTTTATCGGTAAGGGAATAAAAAAGGATCGCGATTCACATCTTAGGCTTCAAGAACTCTCAAAACGAGAGTTTTTTGATAATAATCAGGTTTTCGAACAGAACCTTACGAACTATAATTTAACAGCTAAGGAAAGAGAGATCGTTAATCACATCAGGGAAGGGAAGACCTATAAAGCCATTGCTGATGAATTGCATAGATCCGAACGTACGGTCACAACACACGCCTCCAATATATTTTTTAAGGTGGGAGTTTCTAATAAAGTTGAACTACTAACAAAGCTGGAAACAGCAGACATCAAAGAAGAAAAAGTGCCAAATTGAGTCAATTTTAAGGCCTACGTAAATATACTTAGAGAAAAATAGTATATTCTACGTAGGCATTTTTTTAATAAATACAACATTCTACGTATTGTCTCAGAGCTTTTAATCCCGGAATTTTGAAATCACAAAGCAACCAAAGAAAATCGTGTGCTTATGGATATCTCTCCCGGCTTCTACCCAGTACTTATATATTATTGGACCTGCTATATTTAAGTGGACATTGAGTTAAGAGAAACTTTTATAACTTAACACTTATGTCTGGAGAAAGAAGAGCATTTGACAAGGAGTTCAAAATGATGAGCGTTGAACTAAGCAACACCCGCACCGACCTTGGTGTGTTGGCAAAAGAATTGGATATTTCACCGGCGATGCTATATCGTTGGCGGAGAGAGTTTTCAGCGAAACAAAACGGTAGTTTCCCTGGCAATGGAAAAGTAATTTTGAGTGAAACGGAACAAGAATTGGCCAGGCTGAGAAAGGAACTCCGTGACACCCAACTTGAACGCGATATCTTAAAAAAGGCTGTAGGCATTTTCTCCAGGAGCGATGGCAAATATTCGGGTTCATAAAAGATCACCGAAAAATATTTCCCATTGAGAAAATGTGTAAAATTTTTAAGGTGAGCAGAAGCAGGTTTTATACCTGGATGAATGGAGCATTGTCTAATACAGTCATTGAAAATCAGATTCTTACTGAGAAAATAAAGGTTATTCATAGAAATAGTAAACAAACGTACGGAAGCCCCAGGATCACCCAAGAGCTGATCAAGTCAGATGTAAAAGTATCGCGTCCAAGGGTTGCCAGACTGATGAAAAAGGCAAAAATAAGGAGCATTGTTAAGAGGAAATTTCGTGTCACCACAGATTCTGAGCACAAGTATCCGGTCGTAGAAAACAAGCTTAACAGGCAATTTAAGGTAGGCAAAATAGCCACGGCCTGGGTGTCTGACATTACCTACATTAAAACTACTCAGGGCTGGCTATATCTCACTATAATATTGGATTTGGCTGACAGAAAGGTAGTTGGATGGTCACTAAGTTCAACAATGAAAACTATTGATACTGTGATACCTGCATGGAAAATGGCTCAGAAAAACAGAGCCATAATATCTGAATTAATTTTTCACTCGGACAGAGGAATTCAGTATGCATGTAATGAATTCAAAAGCTTAATGGAAAACAATCCACTTGTCATCAGAAGTATGAGCGGTAAAGGCAATTGTTGGGATAATGCTGTTGCAGAGAGTTTTTTCAAAACTTTAAAAGCAGAATGTATTTATCAAAACAAGTTTGTCAGTAAGCAGCAAGCGGCGATGGTAGTCTTCGAATATATTGAAATTTGGTACAATAAAAAAAGGCTTCATTCTGCTCTAGGATACATGTCACCCAATGAATTTGAAGAATTCTTAAATTTAAAGAAAATTGCAGCTTAACACTTTGTCCACTTTATTGTTGCAATTCCATATTTGATTTTTGGAATCATAGTTTTAACCATCGCACTATTAAAATATAGGGCCGGAAATAAGACGAATAATAGAAAGATTTAAGTTTCCAAAATGACCCATTAGCCCAAATTAACATTGACCGCAATGAAAGTGAGAATTCAGGGTGAAAGAGAGAATGATTATGCTATACTAAAATTTTTAAGAGGTGACAACTTGCCTGAAACACCTCTTTCTCCCCCCAAGGAGGCGGTTAAAA
>CALGRQ010000178.1 GCA_937880795.1 uncultured Dyadobacter sp.
CGGAATCCGTTCTTTACAATGCTTCGGATAAGGTTTTATATGTAGCTAAGATCGATGGAAAACCGGGAGAAAAGGACGGAAAGGGAGGAATTGCCAAGGTGGGTACCGATGGAAAGATAATAGCAAACGACTGGGTAGCTGGTTTGGATGCACCCAAAGGTATGGGTAGGATTGGAAACAAATTATATGTGGCTGATATAACTTCGGTGGTTGAAATCAATGCCAAAACTGGTGCCGTTGTTAAGAAGCATGAAGTAGAGGGCTCTAAGTTCCTGAATGATGTTACCATTGATGCCAAGGGTAATGTTTATGTATCGGATACGGAAACGAAAAAGGTTTATTTGTTGAAAAATGGGAAAGTATCCGTGTATGCAGAAAACTTCACCCGACCTAATGGTCTTTTGGCCGTAGGAACGGATTTACTCATTGCGGATAGTGGAACCTTGAAGAAGCTGAGCAGTGATCAAAAACTGACGGTGATCGCAGAAGGAATGGATAAAAGTACAGATGGGATTGAGCAGGTGAAACCGGGTGAATATATTGTTTCTTGCTGGGCAGGTGTTGTATATTACGTGACCAGCAAAGGAGCAGAGAAATTATTGGATACGTCGGCTGATAAAATTAATGCTGCTGATATAGGGTATGATCCAATCAAGAAAATTGTATACGTTCCAACATTTGTGAAGAATAGTGTTACTGCTTATCAGTTAAAATAAATATATTTATAGCTTGAACTAAAAATAAAAAACAGGCATTTCCATGGACATTTTTGTTGGGAGTCTTTCTTTTAAGTTGAAAGAAAGCGAGTTGCGTGAAGCTTTCGAAAAATATGGTGAAGTAAGCTCCGCAAAAATAATAATTGATAAAATCACGCGTCAGAGCAAGGGTTTCGGTTTTGTAGAAATGCCTGATGAAGAGCAAGCAAAGCTAGCTATAAGTGAATTAAACGGCCAGGAAATGTATGGGAGACCGCTCGTTGTGAATGAGTCTCAAAAGAGAGAAAGAACGGTTGACACAGCCAGACCTCGTAACGATGCGCCACGTAATTTTGGAAAGGATAAGCCTGCCGGTGGTTATGGTGGTGGAAGCGGTTATGGAGGAAAGCCCCGTTCAGATTACGATCGTGACCGGTCGGGTGGAAGAGATTTCAAAAGAGGTGGAGGATCCAGAAGAGAGAGCCGCGAAAGAGATGACGAGTGGTAGACAATGATAATAAACTAAAAATGGTCAGGGAGTAATCTCTGACCATTTTTAGTTTATATGGGCGATTAAATCTAGTTGGTAGATTTAACCTTGTTGTCTTTGAAAAACAATATAAATAGAACCAATACAATGGCCGCTATACCTGCTGGAACCATCCAGATGGATGTCCAGTTCTTTACACCTTCTACTGTATACATATCGGCAACAGTTCCGGCTATCCATGAGCCAATCCCCATTCCTATACCATAGGTTGCGATGGCGATAAGACCTTGTGCGGAAGATCTGTATTTTTCGCCTGCTTTACTGTCTGTATAAATTTGTCCGGTAACGAAGAAGAAATCGTAGCAAACTCCGTGCAAAATGATCGCCATATATAGTAGCCATTCACTGGAAGCATCGCCATAGCCAAAGCCTATAAAACGAACAATCCAGGCAATAAGTCCGACAATCAGCATCCATTTTACTCCCAGACGACTAAATGCAAGAGGGATTAGCAACATAAATATTACCTCCGAAGCTTGTCCTAAGGACATTTTGTTTTCCACATTGGTCATCCCAGAGTCGGTTAACGACGGGTTGGCCATGGCATAGTAGAACGACAATGGTATACAGATTAACAGCGATGAGATAAAAAATATCGCAAATGAACGGTCCTTAAACAGTTTGAAAGCATCCAGGCCCAGGATGGAGGAGAACGAAGTGCTGGTATTTGGTTTTGGAGGCGTATTGGGTAAGAAGAACGAATATACACCAAGGACTGCCGCCGCAACCATCGAGATTTTAAAGATCATTACGCTATCCCCAAACCCATAGGAACCGATAATATTAGAAACAACAATCCAGGCAACAGTGCCCATAACCCGAATGGTCGGAAAGTCTTTTTCGGAATCCTTAACATGGCACATCGCAATGGAGGTTGTGAGGGCCATCGTAGGTGCAAAAGTGATGCAATAGGCTAAGATTATCCAAAAGAAGTTATCAGGATCCTGCACGCCTGTTAATATATATAAGAGGGCAGATCCTGCTAAACTCAATACACCCAAAACCTTTTGAGCGGCAAAATAGCGGTCAGCAATCATTCCCACGAAAAAGGGAGCGACGATCATCGCAATGGAAAAGGCCGCATATGCACTCCCAACCTGTCCACCAGTTGCTCCCAGTGTATTAAACATGTATTTACTCATTTGGCCATACCACGAGCCCCATACAAAATACAGGAGGAACATCATGGCCATTAATTGGAATCTTGTAATATTCTTCATTACTGGGAATAGGTTAATAAAAACTAAATGTACTGCGCAATTCGGACAATTTAATTTAGGTCGATAGTTATCTCTTATTTCTTAATGATTTTCTGAAATTCATTCAATTTCAAAAGGGCCTCGATGGGTGAGAGGGTGTTTACGTCCATCTGAGTCAGTTTATCTTTCAATTCTTCCAGGTTGGGATCAGTGGGCTCAAAAATGCTCAACTGGAAATTATTTTTAGGAATTTCCTTCACCCGTTTTTTGTGAGTTTGGGTTACATGGTCTTTTTCAAGGTGCTGCATAATTTCGCTGGCGCGCAAAACAATCGGTTGCGGCATACCCGCAATTTGCGCTACATGAATCCCGAAGCTATGCGCGCTCCCACCGGGTTTCAGTTTACGTAAAAATATGACCTTATTGTCTACTTCCTTAACAGCAACGTTAAAGTTTTTGATGCGCGGAAAATCGTCAGCAAGCTGATTCAATTCGTGATAATGGGTTGCAAATAGTGTTTTGGGTCTGCATCCTGGCTGGCTGTGAAGATATTCCGTAATAGCCCAAGCGATCGATACACCATCGTAGGTACTGGTTCCACGCCCAATTTCGTCCATGAGCACCAAACTGCGATCACTCAAGTTGTTGAGAATGCTTGCAGTTTCGGTCATTTCTACCATGAATGTACTTTCTCCACGACTCAAATTGTCGCTGGCGCCTACACGGGTAAAAATTTTGTCAATAAGTCCAATTTGAGCTGCTTTGGCCGGGACAAAACTTCCCATTTGTGCCATAAGGACAATGAGCGCTGTTTGACGTAGCAACGCCGATTTACCGGCCATATTGGGCCCTGTGATGATGATGATTTGCTGGGTGGTGTCGTCCAGATATACATCGTTTGGGACGTACGTTTCACCAAGTGGTAGTTGCTGCTCAATGACAGCATGGCGCCCATCTTTGATATCGAGTTCCTTCCCTTCGGTGACAGTGGGCTTCACGTACTTGTTTTTTCTTGCAATGGTAGCAAAAGATCCTAGGGCATCCAGTGTTGATATCACCAGGGCATTTTGCTGGATCGTGCCTACATACTCGGCAGCCGTAAGTACCAGTTCATTGAAAAGGCGGAATTCGATGGACGATATTTTGTCTTCCGCAGTCAGAATTTTTTCTTCATATTCTTTCAGCTCCGGTGTGATATACCGTTCCGCATTCACGAGCGTTTGTTTTCGGATCCAGTCCGCAGGTACTTTATTTTGGTGGGCATGAGTAACTTCAAGATAATACCCAAAAACTTTGTTGTACGCAATTTTAAGGGACCCTATACCGGTACGGTCAATCTCTCGGTTTTGCAGTTTTAAAAGAAAGTCCTTGCCTTCGTAAGAAATGGCATGTAATTCGTCGAGTTCGGGATCAACCCCGGATTTGATCAGTCGCCCTTGATTGGCCAGTACGGGGGCATCGTCCCTCAGTGTATTTTCGATCTGATCGATCAGAAAATTACATGGATTGAGTTGATCCGAATATTTATTGAGAATTGCATCGGCCAGGCCGGTGCCTTCCTTAGATTTTGATTTTTTATTTTCAGCAACGAGTCCAGCTAGGAGATCCTTAATCGGACCAATCTGTTTGAGCGACTTTTTTAGTTGAACAAGCTCTCTTGGATTAATTCGTCTGACGGCCACCTTGGAAATAAGTCGTTCCAAATCGCCTATATGTTTCAGATATTGAGTGACTGATTCATGAAAATCTTCACGATTCAAAAAGTGCTCTACCGTGTTCAGCCGCTCTTCTATGGGGAGTTTATCTTTCAATGGCAAAACCACCCATTTACGCAACAAGCGTGCACCCATAGGCGTCACGGTTTGATCTAGGATCTGAATCAATGGAACCCCGCCTTCCTGTTGCGGATATACCAATTCAAGATTCCGGACCGTAAAGCGATCAAGCCAGACAAATTTTTCTTCTTCAAGGCGGGTAATCCGACTGATATGTCCTACCTCTTTATGTTCGGTTTCGCGCAGGTAATGTAAAATGACACCAGCGGCAATAATGCCCATGGGCAAATTTTCAATACCGAACCCTTTCAGCGTGGTAGTCTGGAAGTGTGATATAAGTTGGTCGTAGCCATACTCATAGCCAAAGCACCAGTCTTCTAACTGAAATGTGTGGTACTTACCGCCAAATAACTGGTTAAACTCATTTTTGTTCTTTTTACAAAACAATACTTCGGCTGGCCCAAAACTTTGAAGCATTTTGTCTACATATGCAGCGTTTCCCTGGGAGGTCATAAATTCACCGGTGGAAATATCGAGAAAAGCTACGCCGTAAATCTCGTTTGAACCCACATGGACTGCGGCCAGATAATTGTTTTTTCTAACATCCAGCACATTGTCGTTTAATGAAACGCCAGGAGTTACCAGCTCTGTAACGCCCCTTTTGACAATTCCTTTTGCGGCAGCGGGATCTTCTAGTTGATCACAGATAGCAACTCTTTCTCCGGCTCTAACCAGTTTGGGAAGATAGTTGTCCAGAGAATGATGAGGGAAACCGGCAAGTTCTTCATGTGCACCACCATTATTACGACGGGTAAGCACAATCCCCAGAATTTTTGAAGCACGAATCGCATCTTCTCCAAAAGTTTCATAGAAATCGCCAACCCTGAACAGCAACAGTGCGCCTGGGTACTTGGCTTTAATCTGATTGTATTGTTTACTAAGCGGGGTTTCCTTGCGTTCCTTTGCCAATTATTTTTAAGTTAAGGTATACTACTTTGAAACTTGGATTGATCTATCGAAAGCTTCGTGGCAGTGCGTCATTATAATTACAGGCTACTTACAAAAATAGCGCTTCTAACTGGTTTGGCAAGAAAGCAGGAAGTCAAATACGGTTTAATACACTTTAATTTATTGAAGAAGGCGTTTAACCTCTTCACCCTTAATTTCCCAAACAGATCCCGGAAAAGAATGAGTAGAGTAGTCGGATAAGGCAATATTGCCGATAGCCCAACGCGCCAACCGGAGTGTAGGAAAATTGACAGCAGCGGTCATTTTCCTCACTTGACGATTCTTCCCTTCATGTAAAGAAATGGATAACCAGGAGGTAGGAATGTTTTTTCTGAAACGTATGGGCGGCACACGCTCGGGTAAATTGGGTTCATCGAGCAAAGATACTTTGGCAGGAAGGGTTAAGTACGACTTGCCATTGATGGAAATACGAACACCAGTACTCAATTCAGTACAGGCTTCGGATGTTGCCAGACCTTCCACCTGTGCATAATAGGTTCTTTTGTGTTTGTTTCGCGGCTCCAGTAATTTTGTTTTCAGGAAATTGTCGTTGGTTAATAACAACAATCCTTCGCTGTCGGCGTCAAGTCTTCCAACGGGATAAACGTCCTTAGGGAATTCAAACTCCAGGTCGGCTAGTGTCTTATGGTCACCTTCCCGGGTGAATTGCGACAACATGCCGAAGGGTTTATATATCAGAAAATATCGAAACAAGGTATTTTATGGTGAAGCGAATTTCGCTGAGGTGAATAGTTTATTAATGGATTTCAAGCCAAACCGGACAATGGTCGGAGTGAACAGCATCATTAAACTGTCTGCTCCCAACAATTCGATCTTGTAGTGAATTGGCTACTGAAATATAATCAATCCGCCATCCTTTGTTATTTGCTCTGGCTCCGGCGCGGTATGTCCACCAGGAGTATTCCTGTAAATCAGGATTCTTGAAGCGAAACGCATCGGTATAGCCATTTTCAAACCACTTTGTCATCCAAGCTCTTTCCTCAGGTAGGAATCCCGAAGATTTCTTGTTGCGGACTGGGTCGTGGATATCAATTTCCGTATGCGCAATGTTATAATCCCCGCAAATGATCAAATTGGGTCTTTCTTTTTTTAGTTCATTAACCCAATCATAAAAATCAGCGAGGAAGCTCATTTTAACCCCTTGTCTAATTTCCCCACTCGTTCCTGACGGGAAGTAGCAATTTAATAGGGTAATGTCTCCGAAGTCGGCACGGAGAATTCTTCCTTCTATATCATAAACCGGTAAATTAACACCGATCGAAACCAAATCAGGCTTGATTTTACTAAAAATGGCTACGCCGCTATATCCCTTTTTCTCAGCGGCATGCCAACCAATGAGTTCATATCCCAATTTTTCAAAGCCTGACAGATCAACTACATCTGGAGTGGCTTTTACTTCCTGAAAACAAAGAATATCAAAGGTTTTATCTTGAAGCCATTCAATCAATCCGTTCTTGAGGGCTGCACGAATTCCGTTGACGTTGTAGGTTAATATTTCCATAAAGTTGAATCAATATAGTTGAATGTATTTACCGGTGGGCTGCGCTTCCCAGTTTTTAGCACCAGGTGTTTTTTCGGACATAACCCAAAGTGAATATTCACCGGCTGGAAGCTTGTTTCGGTATATTGTATATTCGTAGGTATGGCTATAATATGAATGAGTTTTTAAAAAATCGGCCGGTTGGTGGGGAACAGGTAGCGCAGGAAGTATCAGCTTATGGCTACGCGATGCCAATACAAAATAGGAAGGCTTAGTTTCAATAGCTGGAACTGTTCTGAACCGTATAGACTTGGAAGGAAGCGCATGGTCGTTTGCTCTGAAAAGTACCTCCGCTGTGGTTTTTGCTGGATACATGCGTGCCGGATTTCCCGTTTTCTCAATGACCTTGCTCTGCTCAGGAAACGAATTGGTTATCAAAAGTTGGCTCAATCCTGCACTTTCAATGGAGTGAACAAGGTTCTTCATCCGTGTTGGATGATTCCAGAATGGAATGTCGCCAAAGTTATTCCCTGTGGTCAGGAGTGTATAGAAGTTTTTGAAATAGTAAGCATCCAATCCCAGTTCTTCATATTGTTTACGAAGTTGAGGAAGTGAAATGAAATAGCTGGTGATATGTAAACCCATAAAAAATAGCATACCTAGCAAGGCAGAGGCTAATT
>CALGRQ010000179.1 GCA_937880795.1 uncultured Dyadobacter sp.
AGCACCCGCATCATGCAAAATCCGCAGGCGTATCAGCCAGTGCCAGGGTCAAAGTTTCTGAAAAACTATTACAATGGGCCGATCTTATTTTTGTAATGGAAAAACGCCATCGCGATATTCTCACAAAGAGATTTGGCTATACCATAGACACCCAAAAACTGGTTGTACTAGATATACCGGACGACTACCTGTTCATGGCCCCTGAACTCGTTGAAATCCTTAAGATTTCAGTCACACCTTATCTTACCGAATAAACAAAATGGAACTCCTGTTTCCAGAAGTTCCATTTAAGATTTAGACGATATGAGATATTATCCCTGAACAGAATTGCGAATAATATTTAAAGCAGAACCTGCTTTGAACCACTCGATTTGCTGCGCATTATAGGTATGATTTACAGGGAATTCCTCCACCGATCCATCGCTATGATGCAGTACAATAGTCAAAGGTTTGCCTTCTGCGAAAGTTTGTAATCCCTTGATGTCAATCGTATCGTCTTCCTGAATCTTTTCGTAGTCCGAAGGATTCGCGAAAGTAAGAGCAAGCATACCTTGTTTTTTAAGGTTTGTTTCATGAATTCGGGCAAACGACTTCACCAAGATGGCTCTTACACCTAGGAAACGTGGCTCCATAGCAGCATGTTCACGCGACGACCCCTCTCCATAATTCTCATCACCAACTACAATAGAACCGATACCATTGGCTTTGTAATTACGCTGAACCGCAGGAACTTCCGCATATTCTTTGCTCAACTGATTTTTTACAGAGTTGGTTTTCTCATTGTAAAAATTGAGAGCACCAATCAGCATATTATTAGAAATATTATCCAGGTGACCACGGTATTTTAACCAAGGTCCAGCCATAGAAATATGATCCGTAGTACATTTTCCTTTTGCCTTGATCAGCAATTTTAATCCATTTAAATCACCCCCTTCCCACGCTGGGAAAGGCTGAAGTAATTGTAAACGATCTGAGGTTGGGCTTACTAGTACCTGTACCTTACTTCCGTCTTCTGCCGGAGCCTGGTACCCTGCATCTTCAACGGCAAATCCTCTCGTAGGCAATTCAATTCCTGACGGTTCATCCAGCATGACTTCCTGTCCATCGGCATTGATTAACTTATCTTTACGCGGATCGAATGTGAGGCGTCCGGCAATAGCTAATGCCGTTACAATTTCCGGCGATGCCACAAAAGAGTGCGTGTTCGGGTTACCATCGGCGCGTTTAGAGAAATTTCGGTTAAAGGAGGTAATGATAGAGTTTTTCTCTCCTTTCTCCGCACCATGCCGCGCCCACTGCCCTATACAAGGACCACAAGCATTGGCCAGAACCACCCCGCCAATTTTGGCAAAAGTGTCTAAAAATCCATCACGTGCAACGGTGAAACGAACCTGTTCTGAACCTGGCGTAATGGTATATTCAGACGTTACCTGTAATTTTTTATCAACAGCCTGTTTAGCCAAAGAAGCGGCACGGCTTATATCTTCATAAGAAGAGTTGGTACAAGATCCAATAAGCCCTACCGAGAGTACTTCCGGCCATCCGTTTTCACGAACCGCTGTTGCGAATTTTGATAATGGCCATGCCAAATCAGGCGTAAACGGACCATTCACATGGGGTTCCAATGTAGAAAGGTCCAACTCAATCACTTGATCATAATAGGAAGCGGGATCTGCATATACAGCATCATCCGAACGAAGATACGCTTTAATAGCATCTGCTGCATCTGCAACATCCGAGCGGTCGGTGGCTCTCAAATAAGCCGCACTTTTTTCGTCATAGGCAAAAATAGAAGTCGTAGCTCCAATTTCAGCGCCCATATTACAGATCGTACCCTTACCGGTTGCTGAAAGACTTTCAGCACCTTCGCCGAAATATTCAACCACATATCCAGTACCACCTTTCACAGTAAGCTGACCCGCGACCCAAAGAATAACATCCTTTGCCGCAGTCCAGCCGCTCAATTTTCCGGTAAGCTTCACTCCAATTAAACGAGGCATTTTCAATTCCCAGGCAAGACCCGACATTACATCGCTGGCGTCGGCACCACCAACACCAATGGCAATCATTCCCAAGCCACCTGCATTGGGCGTGTGAGAATCCGTACCGATCATCATTCCGCCAGGGAAAGCGTAATTTTCCAGAACAACCTGATGTATAATTCCTGCACCCGCTTTCCAGAATCCTAAGCCGTATTTATCCGAAACGGACGAAAGGAAATCGTATACCTCTTTGTTTTTATCCTCCGCCGTCTTTAAATCCTGGACAGCGCCAACCTCGGCCTGAATAAGGTGATCACAATGCACCGTAGAAGGTACTGCCACCTTCGGTCGGCCCGCTTGCATGAATTGAAGAAGTGCCATTTGGGCAGTGGCATCTTGCATCGCTACCCGATCAGGAGCGAAATCCACATAAGACATCCCACGATCGTAGACCTGCGTAGGTGTGCCTTCCCATAAATGCGCATACAAAATCTTTTCGGTTAAAGTCAGGGGACGCCCTACTACATTGCGAGCTTGTTCTACCCTGTCTTTCATGCGGGCATAAACGCCCTTAATCATTTCTAAGTCAAACGCCATAGTGATAAAATTAAATTCTATACAATCCCATTCATCAAAAACTGAGCCACCAGGAACTTCCTGCGCATATTTTTATCTAATTCAGATTCTATCTAGCCTAATCCTCGCCGGATTAGGCGATCCTCAAATTTAAAAAAGGCCCTAAAAGCTTGGTTGACAGGATCAATGCGCATTTTAGGGCCTTTTGCTTAAAACTAGTGTAAGTTTAACTCTATTCTATCGAGCTAATTGCTTCGTTGGAGGCGCAAATTTCGTAAGGTCAATACCAACCACAGCCTCTTTATATTCTTCAATATTAGGAATACGTCCTAAGATAGCAGAAAGAACTACAACTGGCGTAGAAGCCAATAGAGATTCTCCTTTCTTACGTTCTGAGTCTTCCACAACTCTACCCTGGAATAGACGGGTCGATGTTGCCAATACCGTATCTCCTTTTGCAGCCTTCTCTTGGTTACCCATACAAAGGTTACATCCTGGACGTTCAAGATACATCATATTTTCGTATTCAGTACGTGCTACGCCTTTTGGAGCATTGTCGTCAAACTCAAAACCAGAGTACTTCTGTAACACATCCCAGTCGCCTTCATTTTTAAGTTCCTCGATAATGTTATAGGTAGGTGCAGCCACAACCAATGGAGCGTGGAATTCTACCTTCCCTTTTTGTTCCTCAAGATTTTTAAGCATTTGCGAAACAATCTTCAAGTCACCTTTGTGAACCATACAAGATCCTACAAAACCAAGGTCCACCTTTTTGTCCTCGCCATAGTAAGAAATTGGACGAATCGTATCGTGCGTATAACGCTTAGATACGTCTTTATTATTTACATCTGGATCGGCAATCATTGGTTCAACGATTACATCAAGATCTATAACCACTTCGGCGTAATATTTCGCGTTTGCATCAGGTACCAACGCAGGTTTCTCGCCTGAACGTATTTCAGCAATTCTCTTATCGGCTTTGTTGATCAAGCCTTGAAGAACTTGTTTGCTGTTGTCCATACCCTTGTCAATCATGATCTGGATTCTGCCTTTCGCAATTTCCAATGATTCGATCAGTGTATCATCCTCAGAAATACATATAGATGCTTTTGCCTTCATTTCTGCAGTCCAGTCCGTAAACGTAAATGCCTGATCAGCTGGTAATGTACCGATATGAACCTCAATAATACGGCCCTGGAAAACGTTTTCACCACCAAATTGTTGAAGCATCTGTGCCTGCGTAGCATGTACCACATCACGGAAATCCATATGGCCTTTCATGTCACCTTTGAAAGTCACTTTTACCGATTCAGGAATCGGCATTGATGCTTCACCAGTAGCAAGCGCAAGCGCCACAGTTCCTGAGTCAGCACCAAAAGCAACACCTTTCGACATTCTCGTATGTGAGTCACCACCAATAATAATGGCCCACTCATCCACTGTGATATCGTTAAGTACTTTATGAATTACATCGGTCATCGAGTGATACTCACCCTTAGGGTCACGCGCAGTGATCAAACCAAAGTCATTCATGAACTTCATCAGTTTAGGAATGTTGGCCTGCGCCTTTTTATCCCACACTGAGGCAGTATGACATCCCGACTGATATGCACCATCTACGATTGGTGAAATGACCGTTGCGGCCATAGATTCCAATTCCTGTGCGGTCATCAAACCGGTAGTATCCTGAGAACCTACAATATTTACCTCAACGCGTACATCAGAGCCAGCGTGTAATACTTTGCCTGGTGTTGTACCTACTGCGTTTCTGTTGAAGATTTTTTCAACAGCAGTAAGTCCTTGTCCTTCGTTAGAAATCTCTTTTGAAGGCGCAAATACAGTCGGAAGACCTATACCTAAAATCTTTGCAGAAACAGTCTGGATTTTCTTTCCGAACACGATCGCATAAGATCCTCCGGCTTTGATAAATTCCATTTTTTGAGGCGTGAGCGATTTCGAAATATCGATCAGCTCCTGCTCGCCGTTGTATAGTTTCTTTTTCTTCGTGTTAATTGTAAGAACGGTACCTGTTGCCACAGAGTATACTTCTTCCAGAACCGGATCTCCGCTTTCGTTACGTACGATTTGTCCATCAGCATCTACCTTCTTAACCCAGTTTTTAAGGTCAATTCCGATACCACCTGTTACATCAACCGTTGTTAAGAAAATAGGAGAAATACCGTTCGTACCTCCCACAATAGGAGCAATATTCACAAATGGAACATATGGACTTGCTTGTTTTCCAGTCCAAAGTGCCACGTTATTTACACCAGACATACGCGATGAACCAACGCCCATTGTACCTCTTTCGGCGATAAGCATTACGCTTTTACCAGGATGTAATGCTTGTAAAGCTCTAATTTCCTCTTGCGCCTTCGGTGTAATCATACACTTACCATGCAACTCACGGTCTGATCTTGAGTGCGCCTGGTTTCCTGGAGAAAGTAAATCTGTTGAAATATCACCTTCACCGGCAATGAATGTAACAATCTGTATTTCCTCAGGAACCTCAGGAAGTTTGGTGAAAAACTCTGCTTGCGCATAGCTTTCCAGAATTTCGCGAGCAACAGCATTTCCACTATTGAATGCTACTTTAAGACGCTCCAAATCCGCATCGTACAAGAAAACTTGTGTTTTAAGTACTTTTGCAGCTTCTGAGGCAACGTGTGCATCTGCACCCAGTGCCAAGTCAAGTAGTACCTCAATAGAAGGCCCACCTTTCATATGTGACAATAGTTCGAAAGCAAAAGCTGGTGTAATTTCTTCCACCACAGACTGCCCCAGAATAATTTCCTTTAAGAATTGAGCTTTAACACCAGCAGCACTTGTAGTTCCTGGCAGTGTATTATAAATGAAAAAATGAAGTGAGTCGGCCCGATATTCATTGTTGGCATCCTTAATCTGAGCAATGATTTCACTTAATAAATCCGCACCGTCAATTGGCTTAGGGTTAAGCCCTTGGGTTTTACGTTCTTCAATCTCCTTGATGTAATCCTTATAAATAGTCATAATGGAACCTTTCAATTGTTGAGGTAAATTATATTACTACCCCGTTTACTTTATAGTTGATTTAAAATTAAAATAATATCATTTTCGACAGTAGCAACTTCAAGCTAATAAAGTCATTACATTTCCGGATCTACCACAAACCGACCTTTTACCCGATTCAAGTTAACTAAACCCGTCATCATGTCTAAGTCAAAAGCCATAGTAATAAATCACAATTGGAATTCTTTTTTGTCATTAAAACGTGCAAAAATACTAAATATCAAAATATCATATGGACCTTAATCCGTAATTCCGCTTATTTAGTATTATTATGAACTAAGTCATATTATATAAAACCCGCGCCATTTTTTTTTGGTTCTGAAATAGGTCTTTATCTCCTCAGGTTCATGATAAAAATCACATTTA
>CALGRQ010000180.1 GCA_937880795.1 uncultured Dyadobacter sp.
TTCGGAAGAAACGTTTCAGCTACGTCTTTATCCACCAATATAGTATCTAACGAATTACAAACAGATGGACGCGAAACCTTGGCATTCACTACAATGTTGGCGGCTTTATCCAAGTCTCCGGTACGCTCTACATACGTATGACAAACCCCTGCTCCGGTTTCAATGGTAGGCACCAACGAATTCTGGCGCACGAACTTGATCAAGCCCTCTGAACCGCGTGGAATAATAATATCAACATACTTTGTCGCTGTAAGAAGTTCCATCACAAACTCCCGCCCCGTTGGCAAAAGCATAACAGCAGCGGCGGGAACGCCAAATTCCGAAAGCGCCTGATGAATTAAACCTACAAGTATAGTATTGGAAAAATGCGCCTCTTTACCTCCTTTCAGCACACAGCCATTGGCCGAACGCAAACACAGTGACGCAACATCCAGCGTAACATTCGGACGTGATTCATATATAACCCCAACCACCCCAAGCGGAACCGCTATTTTCTTCAAAGAAAGCCCCTGTTGAATGGTTCTTTCCAATAATACCTCTCCCGTGGGATCGGGCAAAGCTGCTACATCACGAAGACTTTGCGCCAAGTCCGCAATTCTCTTATCATTGAGTAGGAGTCTGTCCTTTTTGGGATCCCCATCTTCTATCAAATCAAGATCCTTTTGATTCTCGACAACAATCTGAGACGAGTTGGTAAGCACCTTATCGGCGATGGAATGCAGCAAGTCAGCTCTTTGCTGATCACTCAGTTTTCTTACGGCTACCGCAGCTTCCT
Source organism: uncultured Dyadobacter sp. (assembly GCA_937880795.1). Taxonomy (GTDB): domain Bacteria; phylum Bacteroidota; class Bacteroidia; order Cytophagales; family Spirosomataceae; genus Dyadobacter. Next base: position 776 of record CALGRQ010000180.1, read on the forward strand.
GTGTTTCCTTTAAAAGAGGTAAAATAGAGTCCATTATAATATTACTATATCGTTGGCATGCGCCACTTCAAAATTCATTGTCTTTAAATTCTCTCTGATTGCCCCTGAATTTTCCCGGGCCCTAGCCACCGCAATCATTTCCTGATTTGGCGCGTAAATTTCAATAATTTCGCCGGCTTCAAAATCCCCCGTAACTTCCGTTACCCCTACGGCTAATAGACTTTTTCTTTTTAACAAAGCCTTAGAAGCTCCTTCATCGACCACCAACGTTCCGGATACCAATCCACCGCTTCCCAACCATCGATTGCGAGCAGATAACGTACTTTTACCCGCACCAATAACGGTTCCAGCCTTACCTTCCAGCGCCAGTAGCAACTCACTCTCCTGATTCATTCCAAAAATAACTACGCGTATAGCCATTCTGGAGGCGAGTTTGGCAAACGTAAGTTTAGATGCCATACCACCTAAACCCAAAAACGACTTATCCGTTCTTACGAACTTAAAAACCTCGTTTACGTTAGACACGTTCCGAATGATCTGCCCATCTGCATCCAACAAACCACCCACAGAGGTACAGAACATCAATGTTTCGGCTCCAAATCCAACAGCAAGTAAGGTAGCAAGCTCGTCGTTATCAGAAAACTTAAGCTCCCGATCACTCACTACGTCATTTTCATTTACAATTGGAATAATACCATTCTCCCAAAGTTCTTCGAAGGTTTCCTTTAATTGCAGAAACTTATGACGATTGGCAAAATGTTGCCGCTCACATAGACTCTGTGCGATAAATATCTGATTGGGAGCAAAATAGTTTGCATATAGGCCCACTAAAAGTGGGTTTCCAACCGATGCCGCTGCTTTGCGCTGCGTCATAGTCCCCTTATAATCCTGGATATAGGCTTTTCCGGCACCCACGGCACCAGACGATACGATGATAATTCGGTATTGATCATGAATCGCAGCAACCTGTCGCGCTATTTCTGAAATAATACGAACATCTGGTTCACCGGAGGGTAATGTAATCGAGGCAGTCCCGAACTTAATTACTAAAATTGGCTTTGACACTTTCAATCGCTTAAAAAACAAACCGTACACAACGTGTATGGCAATTGGATCAATTTGTAAACAAAATTAACTGATTTAGACGTAAAAGAGCGTATTATATTCCATAGGAACGAAAATCAAAGGATTTTATCCTATACAATAAGCGGTATTCCGTTGAATTTTCGCTCTGCGGACAACCCTTCGTCTAGGCGGTCCATATACTCATCCCGAGGGATTTCAATGGCACCGTAGCGTAGCACGTTATCATTAATAAACTGCGTATCCAATAGCTTAAAATCATTGTTCTTCAGAATTTGAATTAAATAATGGAATGCCACTTTCGACGCATTGCTTTCACGAGAAAACATAGATTCTCCAAAGAATACTCCCTGGATGGACACCCCATACAACCCTCCTACCAACTGACCGTTACGCCAAGCTTCAACACTGTGTGCATAGCCCATGCGGTGCAAAGCAGTGTACGAACTGATGATCCCCTCCGAAATCCATGTACTTTCTTCCAACGTTCCATCCACCATACGCGCTCCTGCACACCCTCTCATAACACCTTCAAAATTAGTATTTACCCGTATCTCAAAATGTCGCTTATTCAGAACAGGTTTTAAGGATTTACTAGGCTTATACGTATCTATGGGTATGATCGCTCTTGGGTCAGGTGAATACCAATAAATGGTACCATCGGGTTCAGCCATCGGAAAAATCCCATTGATATAACCATGCAATAGATCCTCTGAAGTAATGTCGGACATTAAAGTGCAATTTTTTCTTTGAACAAAGGGGTTAAATTATTGCATAGTTACCACTAATTCTCAGACCATAACCGAGATTTTTTTTAACTAAAAACGAACCATAAAAATATATCCCCTGTTTCTTTGTGGTAAGGATATTTTTTACAAAATTTGCATCCTCTTAGACGACCAAAAAAGTCCATGAATAGCAACGGAATACATACTGTTCTTCATACTACACCTTTCAGGTTTAGGTCCCCGCGGACCGTCTAACTCTATTTTACCTACGTGGTAAAACTTTTCCCCGCCATTATCCTTTTAAATTTTTGAAACGTCCCATCGTGTTTTCTGGGAATTATTTTTATTGTTTCGAACTTTTTTTTTGTCAGTAAATTCATCAATGAAAAATACCGAAGTAGTGGGCAGTAAGTTTATTGTACAAACTGCCAATGAAAATCATCTCCGTTATGCCGAGACAATCTGTGCAGAAATGGAAGAGAGCGCCAAAAAGCGTGGTACTGGTATAGCAAAACGTTCTCCTGTATACATCATGGAGAAAATGATTGAGGGGAAGGCCATCATCGCAACAACCCAATCGGGCGAATGGGTTGGATTCTGCTACATTGAGACATGGGAACATGGGAAATTTGTAGCAAACTCAGGACTCATTGTTCATCCTGATTACAGAAACAGCGGAATGGCAAAGGCAATCAAACAGAAAGCTTTTGAACTTTCCCGTAAAAAATATCCCGAAGCCAAAATTATTGGTATCACCACCAGCTTACCGGTGATGAAAATCAACTCAGATCTTGGCTACGAACCGGTTACATTTAGTGAATTGCCAGCTGACGATGCTTTCTGGAAAGGATGTGCAAGCTGTGTAAATTATGATGTACTCACACGTACTGGCAGAAAACACTGTCTGTGTACCGGTATGATGTACAATCCGGATGATCACAAAAAAGAAGAAGTGCAAGCCGAAAAAGATACCTGGGATTTTCTTAAGGAATCGAGCCTGTATGAGCGTTGGATGCGCATTAAACAACGCATTTTATTGCGAAGGGAAGAACGTGCGAAAAAGAAAAACGCCGAGGCGATGCTTGTACACTAATGTACCAGTATTCATTTACAGATTATTAATATCTTTTAAATACCTCGCCCGGCCGCCCAAAAAGCCCCGTAGCGAGGTATTTTTTTGTTACTTTGTATTTCCATTTTAAAAGTCAATAAGAACATATATTTCCAGTAATGTCACAGCAAAAAGTAGTATTAGCGTTTAGCGGAGGATTGGATACCTCGTTTTGTGTAAAGTATTTAGCCGAAGATAAAGGCTATGAAGTTCACTCGGTACTTGTGGACACCGGTGGTTTTTCGGACGAAGAGCTAAAAACAATCGAAGCAAATGCGTATTCATTGGGTGTAAAAAACCACGCTACCATCTCTAAAACAGCCGATTACTACAATGACTGTATTAAATATCTGATTTTCGGTAACGTATTAAAAAACAACACCTACCCGCTTTCTGTAAGCGCAGAACGTGTTTTTCAAGCCGTTGCAGTTGCAGAATATGCCAAAGAAATTGGCGCTAACGCCATTGCCCATGGTAGCACAGGAGCTGGAAATGATCAGGTTCGTTTTGATATGGCTTTCCGTATTATCATTCCGGAAGCTGAAATTATTACTCCAATTCGTGATTTGAAATTGTCACGTGAGGCTGAAATTGAATATCTGACTAACAAAGGAGTAGGTCGCGAATGGGCTAAGGCTGCATATAGTATCAATAAAGGACTTTGGGGTACATCGGTAGGTGGTAAAGAAACGCTTACTTCCGAACAATATCTTCCAGAGTCGGCTTGGCCTACTCAAATTACTAAGACAGAACCAGAACGCATTACTCTTGACTTCGTAAAAGGAGAGCTTAAAGGTGTAGCTGGCGAGAAATTTGAAAACTCTGTTGAAGCCATTCAAAAATTGGCGGCCATCGCTCAACCTTTTGGTATTGGTCGCGATATTCACGTAGGTGATACCATCATCGGAATCAAAGGCCGTGTAGGTTTTGAAGCCGCTGCACCTTTGATCATCATCAAAGCGCACCATACACTGGAAAAACATGTATTGAGCGAGCAGCAACTGTACTGGAAAGAGCTTATTGCACAAAGGTCAGTTTGTGGAACCGGTAATGCGTAACATCGAAACTTTCTTAACTGATACGCAGTCACATGTTACTGGACAAGTGCATGTATACCTGGCTCCTTACCGTTTCCATATAGAAGGTATTGAATCGGCTTATGATTTGATGTCCTCTAAATTTGGCAGCTACGGAGAAATGAACAACGCCTGGACAGTAGATGACGTACGTGGTTTCTCAAAAGTGGCATCTAACCAGGTAATGATCTATCAGAAAGTTTCCGAATCAGTTGATCATGAATAAGATTAATATAGGCATCATTGGTGCCGCAGGTTATACAGGAGGCGAGTTATTAAGAATTGTCATTAACCACCCGAATGTAAACATCGCCTTTGCACACAGCAAAAGTCAGGTTGGGAAACCTGTATATGCTACCCACACCGATTTGTTGGGCGATACCGATCTTACTTTTTCGGGTGAGGATATTCACACCTTGCTAAATCAGGATGGATTAAACGCAATATTCCTGTGTTCTGGTCATGGTGAATCCAAGAAGTTTCTGAACGAATATACCGTTCCAGAAACAGTTAAAATCATCGATTTAAGCACCGATTTCCGCGACGAGTCTAACGGTTTTACCTACGGTTTGCCTGAACTTCAAAAGGATAAAATAAAGGCATCCAGCAAAATTGCCAATCCGGGCTGTTTTGCTACCAGCATTGAACTCGCCATTTTACCATTGGCGCAGGCAGGTCTTTTGAAAGAAGATGTTCATGTGAGTGCCGTAACAGGTAGCACAGGGGCCGGACAAGCTTTGAGTGCAACCACACATTTTTCGTGGAGGAACAACAACTTGTCTATATATAAGGCGTTTACACACCAACATTTGACTGAGATCAAAATGAGTTTGCGAAAACTACAAACTGATTTTGGCAAAGCAGTTCACTTTGTACCTTACCGTGGTGATTTTACCCGGGGTATCATGGCAAATGTATATACACCGTTTTCAGGATCATTGGAAGAGGCCATTGCGCTATATAAAGCTTACTATGCCGGACATCCTTTCACACACGTAAGTGATGGCCCCATTGACCTGAAACAGGTAGTGAATACCAACAAATGCCTCATTCATTTAGAAGTGCACAACGGCCAATTGTTGGTATCGAGTATTATAGACAACCTGACCAAAGGTGCTTCCGGACAAGCTGTTCAGAACTTAAATTTGGCATTTGGCTTACCAGAAGATGCAGGATTAAGGTTGAAGGCGCCATCTTTTTAAATCATTAATTGCAGGGGAAGAACATACATTTCCTCTGCAATTCACCCGAATAAACGCCGCGATTTAACAAAATACGATTATGTCACATTTATTTGATGTTTACCCGCTATATGATATTGAACCTGTAAAGGCCGAGGGCAGTTACTTATGGGATTCAAATGGCACTAAATATCTGGATTTATATGGTGGACATGCGGTAATTTCCGTGGGCCACTGTCACCCCTATTACGTTGAAATGCTGAGCAAGCAATTGCATGCGATTAATTTTTACTCCAATTCCGTAAAAATTTCATTGCAGGAAGAACTTGCTGAAAAATTGGGTAACCTTTCTGGCTATCCT
>CALGRQ010000181.1 GCA_937880795.1 uncultured Dyadobacter sp.
CAAATATACCTCTAACGTAGCCACTTCCGCCGTGCAGTATACACGTACCATGGGGCAATATTTACGTGGTGCAGCCAGTGTTCGGGTGAACCAAAACTTTGGACAGTATAACGCTACAACACGTAGAAAAGAAGGGGGAAAAACCAATATTTCTTCCGATTTCAGCATGGGGCTCAACCAAATTGCTCCATTTGCCATGAATGGCGGCCGTGGAAGATGGTATGAGAGTTTCCGTCTGGGATTAGATTTTAGCGGTACCTATGCTGTAACCAACGCACTCACCGCCATTGATACCTCTTATTCCCGACTAGGCTTTATAGTGGATAACCTAAGGGCGAACCCAGAACGTATAGGAAAACAACAAATCGTAGAATTCAACACAGGAAACCTGCCTGATATTTTCAAAGATGCACAGTTCACAGGTCGATATAGCTTACCTATTTCTCTCCCAAACTTTAAGCTCCTGAAATTTATCAACCTTACACCCAGCATGTCGCTGAATGGAGAAGTTTTCACCAAACAATATAATTATGAATATGTGGGCGGAAACAAAGTAAGGATTGACACCATCAACAAAGCCGGAACGGAATATTCGTATTCGTTCGGTGGCGGTGTGAATACCCGTTTTTACGGTACCTTCTTTGTGAAAGGCAAGCGACTGGAAGCCATTCGCCATACCGTTATTCCCTCTCTTTCTTTCAGCTATACGCCAGATTTCACAGGAAGCAGCCATGGTTTTTATCAAACTGTCCGCTACAATATGGATGGAGATACCAAGCGATTGTCACGTTATAGGGGTGTAGGTAATGGTGTGAGCGATGGACGTGCATCCAGCGTAATTTCATTTAGTTTGAATAACTCTTTTGAAATGAAGCTTAAATCCAAAAGTGACACCGCCGCTTCTCAATTTGAAAAAGTATCGCTTCTGGACAACCTGAGTATGGGTGGTAGCTATAATTTAATGGCCGACTCCCTGAACCTTTCGAACATTACCGTGAATGCGAATGCAAGAATTGGGAAAAACCTCAATCTGAACTTCAACATGAACCTGGATCCATATGCTTACGAACCCATTGCAGGTGTACATGGGAATCAGATCGGAAGAAAAGTCAATAAATTCGCCGTTACGCAGGGGCAGGGATTGGCAGGCTTGCAAAATCTTGGCTTTACACTGGGAACCAGTTTCTCTCCAAAATCATCGTCCAACAAAGCAAAACCTGCTCCGGGAGGAAACAGCACCGCCACACCTGAGCAACGAGAATTCATACAGAATAATCCTGATATGTACGTGGACTTCTCTATTCCATGGAACATCAACCTGAACTATAACTTTGGACTTACCAAACCAGGACTTTCCAATGCTACCCTTATACAGGCCATGCAGGTAACGGGGGACTTGAGTTTGTCCAAGAATTTTAAAGTGAGTGTTAACACAGGATTTGATTTCACGGCATTCCAACCAACCATAACATCCCTTACCCTATACCGGGATCTGCACTGCTGGGATATGAGTTTTAGCTGGACGCCATTCGCAGGAAATGCTTCACGAGCAAGCAACTACAACTTCACCCTTAAAGTTAAGTCCAGCATATTGCAAGATATGAAAGTAACCCGTCGCCGTTCATTCAGAGATCTGGGCGAGTACTAATATCAAACTTCAGAACTCGTATTACTTCAAAAAACCCAGGCACAAAAAAATAGCCATCCCTTCGGACGGCTATTCAGCACTATATTAATTTCTGATTATTTTGATGCTTTTGCAGCAGCTGGTTTTGCAACAACTTCACCATTCAGGTATAAAGTAATTGAACCACCTTCTGTGTTGCTAAACACGGTTACCGGCTTATTAAACGGACCAGCCGCAGCCGCATTAAATGTAGCTTTTACAGTTCCTGTTTTACCTGGTGCAACCGGTACTTTAGAATAAACCGGAGTAGTACATCCGCATGAAACAGTAACATTCGAGATCACAACAGGATCAGTACCTGTATTGGTGAAAACAAATTCGTGCGTAACAGGCGTACCCTGAGGCACTTTACCAAATTTATGTGTTTCTTCTTTGAACTTCAAAACACCTTTCTGCGCGTAACTAACGGTTGTTAAACCGATCAATAAAACCAGTGCTGAAAAAAATACTTTCATAATCGAATGGGTACATTTAGTGGTGAAAAATAATTCTTTAACAAGATTAATATATAATTACTTTAGTTAATAAACATTAACCAATATTAACAAAGGTGAGCAAAGATCAGTAATTATTGTTATGAATATTATTTTCCTGCATAATTTTGGCGTGCATCCAAAAAAATGTAATTTAACTACGGATTCAAAACCCGTAATTTTTGATTATGCTTCAAAATGACAGTTTGACCGGTTCCGGTGTATTGAGTAAGGAAAATATTACTGACGATTATCGCCTCGCATGCGAAAGTCGACAGGTAAGTTTGTTGGGAAGAAAGGATACAATGGGTGGCCGATCCAAATTCGGAATCTTTGGAGATGGTAAAGAAGTAGCCCAAATTGCCTTGGCTCGTGCATTTCAAAGAGGTGATTTTCGCTCGGGTTATTACCGAGATCAAACCATTGAAGCGGCCTTAGGAAACTTGAAATGGCAGCATTTTTTTGCACAAATGTATGCCCATGCCGACCTTGAATTTGAGCCAAGCACACAGGGTAGATCCATGAATGGACATTTCTCTACCCGATGGCTGGATGAAAACGGCCAATGGCT
>CALGRQ010000182.1 GCA_937880795.1 uncultured Dyadobacter sp.
GCCAATTTTTCATGTTTTGTACAGTCAGGAAAATTACGAATCCACTGATTATGAAAAATATGTCAACTCCCGTAACGCCTACGCTGAATTGCCATCCAAGATCGAATTTATACGCATACGTGTAATGAAATAGCATCACAGCCAGTGCTGCAATTCCACGAAGGGCATCTAGTTCAAATAGACGATTTTGAGAGTTTTTGATCACGAATTGCTATAAATAGGGTATTTATAGACTAATATAATTATTCTACTATATAAACATTAATATAATTATTTATATTATATCGTGTGTTTGTTATCGTCTTCTACGTCTGGATGCAGGCTTTTTTCTGGCGGGAGCCTTCTTCACAACCTTTTTTCGAACCGGCGCTTTTTTCACAACAGGTTCAAGAACTTCACTCTCTTCTTCTTCTAAATCAGTGGAATCGTCTACATCCAACAAGTTGGTGTCAGATGCCAATGGGTCAAAATTGGTATATCCCGGTAAATACGGCAACTGCGAACGTAGAGACTCGTCTATATTACCGTTCGGTTCAATGGTTTTCAGACGATATGCATAACGATAAGATCGTGATATACCCTGATTTGCTTTATCCGTGCCTATGGTGCCCGTTTCGGAAGCCAAGCCCGCCTGGAACAAGTCTAGGTTCACAACAGTGGTATTGCCTCTTTCAAGCGCTGCTGCTGATTGCTTGGCTTCTCCCAGGGCTTTGTCGGTATAATCATGAACGTTTAGTGCAAACAGCGAATCACTAATGGCCAACAAGCCTAATCCTTCCTGATTGGTAATGGAGGCCCAGCGCACATTCGTTTTATTACCATTCTCCTGCGGATATATGTAGGGAAAATGTTGGCTATCTACACTCCCTGCGTATATGTGAACGCGGCCACTCTGTTTACGATCTTTATAGGTTTCGTGGGGGCCATTTCCATACCACTGTAATTTGTTAAATGTGGCAGGCATTTTCAGTTGCACGCCTACCTTTGCCATTGATGGCCAGTCGGAAGATGAATTGAAAACGTGCTGTACGTGAATATCTCCAGTTGCATATACGGTGTATACAGTATTGACCTGCATTTGACCAATTTTACCCTTTAAAACCTGTGTTAGAGTCACCCGGTGTGCATGGGTATTAATACTTTCATTTTTCATGCTGGTGGCGGCAACTTGTAAGCTATCTAAGCCGGCTGCAAGCCATTGGGCAGCTAAACTTTGTGTGCCTCCTGCCTCGTCAAGATCGGTAGTAACCCGCCAGAAATTGGCAAAAGGTCCCGCATTGATCATTTCTTCCTTCTTGTTTTTGAAGGAGATAATCCGACCTTCTTTTTTGTCGAATGTAACAGAGAAATGCTGCCCCGTTATTAACAGGCGGTTGGCACTTATAGTACTACTTCTAAGTGGGCTATTTCTGGTGAGACTTACCTGTTGGGGTTGTGGTCGGGTAACGGCAATAGGTGTTTGCTGCCAAGCAATTTCATGGCCCTTATCCGCCCAAACCGTGGCCGCTTTTGTCACCAGGCTTAGGTTGAGAAAGAATTCGCTATTGGCCGATTTGGCAGCAGGAATTTCGAATGGGATTGTCATTTTTTGTGCCTGACCAGCCGAAGCGTTGAGATTGCCCACAACGCCCTTGGAAAGAATTTTACCATTTTCCTGCAACGACCATTGTAGGTCAAAGCCCTTGGTGCTCTGGAAATCAAATTGATTTCTGATCACCACGGTTTTTTGATCCTGACGCAAGGTATCTGGCATCTCAAACTTAATAGGTTGGAATATTTTTTTTACCTCCGTCAGTTCTGGTTGTGGAAGCCGGTCAGGATTCACTAGTCCGGTATTGGCGTGGCTTCCATCTAATTTACCGGTAAAATGCCAGTAGGGGGTACCGTCTGGTCGTTTCAATTTTAGCCCCTGATCGGCCCAATTGCCCATAAAGCCACCCTGCATGGTTGGATATTTTTCGAAGAGATTCCAATATGCCTTCAAATTACCCATGGCGTTACCTTGGCTTCGGGCATATAGTCCAAGTATTAAGGGGCGGGTTTTATCAAGCTTTACAAGCTCAATCATTTCGCTGGTGCCAGGATTGTTTTTCGAGATGATGTCGAATCCGTTCAGCGCAGCAGCTTTATCTGCACGACGGCCCGCGTAATAAATCGGCCGGCTGGGGTCTGCCAAACGGATAAAATCAGCCATGGCATTAAAGTTTTCGCCCATGTCCGATTCGTTTCCGAGCGACCATATAATCACCGATGGATGATTTTTATCCCGCTCCATCATGGCAGTACCTCTTGCCATAAAAGCTTTTTTCCATTCCGGTTTGTCGGCTAAATTGAGGTTCTTTTCTGACCCTTCATTGGTTTGAATATTGGCTTCGTCCATTACATACAACCCATACTCATCACAAAGGCTGTACCAATCGGAGACGCTGGGATAATGCGAAGTTCTTACGGCGTTGATATTATGCTGCTTCATCAGTTTAATATCACGGATCATTGCCTCACGACTCATTACACGGCCAGTCTCAGGGTCAAACTCATGGCGGTTTACGCCTTTAATTGAAATGGCCTTTCCATTAACCAACAGTTGTCCGTTTTTAATTTTAACGGAGCGAAACCCAACGGGCTGACTGATGGCTTCGAGCGTTTTTCCATTGGAGTCGGTCAGTTTAATGGTGAGCTGATATAGATTAGGCGTTTCAGCACTCCATTTCAGAGGGTCCTCAATGGGTATATCTACGCGAATGGCCTCTTCGCGAAAAGCCTGAAGGTCGTTAAGGGAGTGACTCGATGGCATCGAAACCAGTTTTCCTTCGGTATCAAAAAGAGTAAACACCAGATACTGCTTAGGGGCAGGTGTTGTGCCAAAGTGTTTTACGAAAGCAGCAAGTTTTAGGGTTGCATTTTTATCTTTTTCATCCAGGTCGGTTCGTACCGAAAAATCTGAAATAATTGTTTTCGGTAGCGTGATTAAGTTAACATCCCGGAAAATACCGCCCAAACGCCAAAAATCCTGGTTTTCAAGGTAACTTCCATCCGACCAATTGATCACCTGAACGGCCAGGTGATTGATGCCGGGTTTTACATCATCGGTGATGTTAAACTCGAAGGGTGTCATGCTGTCTTCATGATAGCCAATGGCCTCTCCATTTAACCATACATAGCAAGCAGAAGCAACGCCCTCAAACTGAATGAAAACTGTTTTTTCTTTTATATCGTCGGATACAGTAAAGCTTCTACGGTACATGCCCACCGCGTTGGTATCGGCATTGATGCGTGGAGGGTTGGCCGGGAACAGATTTTTAGTGCTACTGTATACCGGTTTGTCGTACGGACGGCCTTCCCGGGCAGCAACAACCTGCCAGTTGGATGGCACAGGAATATCGTCCCAGGAAGTGGCATTGATGGTTGGGTTATAGAAGCCTTGAACCGCTTTGGAGGGATGTGAAGCCCATTTAAATTTCCATGTACCATTTAAGGAGGTTACAAATGGAGATATAGGGGTTTTGTCCAACGCACTTTTTTCATCCGGGTAAGGGGTGAAGTGCGCACGATATTTTTCGGTATTGACACTAAGTACGTTGACATCCTGCCACTCAGGAGTGGTTTGTGCGAATGCAGGATTGAAAAAGCTCGTCGACAGAATGGCGACCAGAAGATATATCGGAAGGAGCGTAAATTTGTGCATGTGTTGACAATTGGACGGGTTAGTCGTCTTTCGGTAGTATAAGTTGAGCTGATGAATAAATCAGCCCAAAATTAGAGATAAACAAAATAAACTGTGGGGAATAGCGCCGACAAATGAAGTTTTATTTACATAATGCTTTTATTTTGCCATCCATATTTAAACATTCTCTATGCTGTTAGCCGTTGACGTTGGCAATACCGACACTGTATTTGGACTTTATGATTCGGGTTCCTGGGACCATATTTGGCGATTACGCTCGTTGGTTCAGGATAATGAATCGCATTACGAGTCAAAACTCAGGCTACATTTTTTGGAAGCAGGGCTTTGGTTTGGTGATGTGGACACTGTTGTACTGAGTAGCGTGGTTCCGGCCATGACACCCATCATTCAAAAGACATTAAAGTCCTTGTTTGGTGATGATCTGATTATGGTTGGCCCGGATATATATCCTGATCTGAATATTTCCATTGATCATCCCCACGAAATTGGAGCTGATTTAATTGCAAATTCAGTAGCCGTTTCAACCCGATATAAACAAAATTGTGTCGTGGTTGACTTTGGGACAGCACTTACATTTACAACTGTTTCGGCCGAAGGTCATATCTTGGGCGTAGCGATTTTACCCGGTTTGGTCACCGCGGTTAAAGCATTATTTGCCAATACAGCTCAGTTGCCTGAAGTTCCTTTGAAAATGCCGGACTCGGCAATCGGGAAAAATACAGTTGAGGCCATTCAGGCAGGAATATTGCTGGGTTACGAGGGACTTGTGAGGTCGCTATTGGAACGTATACGTACCGAACTCGGGGGAACTTGTATTGCTGTTGCAACGGGTGGATTATCCTCCATCATAGAAACACTTAAGAACGAATTTGTGGAAATAGACCAACGGCTTACGTTGGATGGTTTAAGGATTATTGGAGAAAAAGTGAGGGAGCATAAAGCGTAATCAAAAGGGAGATTATGGTGAACGCAGAGTAATGCTGTGCGTAACTGGTTTCGTATACAATCATATAGCCTGTAAAACCGATTATAATACTAAACGGGTTGGCATGATAAAAAGCGAGGCTGTTGCCACTCTCGGTCAAAAATGTATGATCACCGCTTTCAATCCGGATCCCACAGGTGCCACTCAGTAAACTAAAATTTGTGAATAATAGTCTTCCGGAAAGGCATCGCGACCTCCTCGGAAAATGTTTATACGATGAAGAACGCCAACGATAGAAGCAGGCTATCTATCATTTTTTAGGCATTGAATAGGCGGAAATCGCCGCTTTCTATACGCGGCAAATGGGTAACGGATTGGTTGTATAAATAAGTCCAGCAGTTTACAACTGTTCCGTTTTCCAACAAAACCGGTACTATACGCCGGATATATAAGCTATTACTTTCATCTTCTGTAATTTCTTCATAATCGTCGAGCATTCGAAGCATTTCGACGATTTCTTGCATTTCATATACTTCGCCGAAAACCAAATCCGTTGTGGATGGGTCATAGATGGCGCCTGGATACCAACTGATTGCAAATAATTGTCCGGTAATAGTTGCTTTACTAACAAAATTTGAATTTTTGTGAAGGTTTTTTGCAAAATCGTTGTTAAACCCATGGAGCAGGGTACCATAAACAAACAATAATCCACGATCTGTTTCCATAGTAGCCGGGAGGTATAATTTAATCTTTATATATTAATAGTTTATTGAATTTTTCGGTTTGAATACCGAATCTGTCGGCGTCTAATATAATAAAAGGTGGTATTTTTCTTATATTTACAATTGATGACCTTCATCTAACAATGATACAATGATGTACGATAAAAACCTGGGAACCAAGCAAAAGGCTTTATTAATCAATTTGGATCGTAGGATCTATGGTTCTTTTGCGGAGATAGGTGCAGGACAAGAAACAGCCGCGTTTTTTTTCAAAGCTGGTGGAGCTTCGGGAACAGTTGCCAAAACAATGTCGGCTTACGACATGACTTTTAGTGATGCCATCTATGGAACGGAAGAGGGTGGAAGATATGTGGTGGAATCGCGCCTCATGAAAATGCTCAACCGGGAATATAACCTGGTTGAAAAACGGCTTTCAGAAAAACGCGGGCCGAATAGTCAGTTTTTTGCTTTTGCCAATACAGTGGTTGCATTAAACTTTCAAAAAACGAATGAGTCGCATGGCTGGATTGGTCTACAGTTTCAACTAACACCGGGAGGCCCTACCAATTACGTGGTTATTCACGTAAGGATGCGCGACAACGAAAACCTGTTGCAACAGCAGGCACTTGGCATTATTGGTGTAAACCTGATGTTCGGATGCTTTTTCTACTATAAGTCTCCGGAAACCTTGTTGCTTTCGCTCATGGACGATCTTACCACGGAGCGTATAGAAATTGATATGGTACGGTTCAGTGGGCCCGATTTCCATAAGGTAGATAACCGCTTGATGAGCCTTCGGTTGGTGAAGAATGGCTTTACCGACGCAGCTCTTTTTGGTAGCGATGGAGGAGTTTTACAACCCTCGGAAGCCTTATACAAAAAGCATATTTTGATGATGCGGGGGCGATTGAGACCCATTACCAATGTACACATCGATTTGATCAGTAATGGGCAGAAACAGTTTTTGGCGGAGCCGGATGTAGACGAGTCCAAGGTGGTGCTCATTTCGGAGCTGACACTCCATAACCTCAAAGGTGGTGATCGTGATATAGACGAAAAGGATTTTCTCGATCGGGTGGATATTTTGTGTTCGTTAGGACATATGGTGATGATTTCAAACCACCATGAATATTTCCGTCTGATGGCTTACTTATCCCGACTTACCAAGTTGAAAGTGGGATTGTTGTTGGGAAGCCCCAGCTTACAGGATATTTTTGAAGAAAAACACTACGAATTTTTGCCGGGGGGGATATTGGAATCTTTCGCAACCCTATTCAGCCGTAAGGTGAAGCTATTTATATATCCTACTTTACAGGAAGATGGGTCGGTATATAGTTGTGAGAATTTCGTGGTGCCTGATCACTTACGTCCGCTGTTTCAATATTTGGTCGTGAATGATAAGATTGAGGATATCAGAAACTACAACAAGGAAAATATGAGCATGACGACCGATAGCGTGCTCGAAAAAATTAAAAGAGGTGAGCCTGGTTGGGATAAACTGGTTCCAGATAATGTAGCCAAGATTATCAAAGAAAAGTCTTTATTTGGGCTCCCGGAAGTTGATAATTACGAGGATACCGTAAAGCAGATTCACCAGGCAGTGGGTAATTTATAGTATAACAAAGGATTCACCAAGAACGGGTAAGTGCCATTGAATTAGCATTTACCCGTTTTTTTTAATGCCCATTCACCGACTCTTTTAACGTCGTGTATTTTAAATCGTCAAGAGTAATTCCTGAAAAGGATTTAATGACCAGTTTAGACATTTCCTGATCGGGGAAGAATATATCGGTCATCACAGTTAAACCGCCGTCGGCAAAGAGTTCTACCGAAGCCACATCCGCGATCAATGTGATGGGCATCTTACTGTCTATGGATATTCTGGGGGCAATGTGTTTTGATCCGAAACCTTTTTCAAAGTCGATTTTTCCAGATTTTGTCCGATCTATATAAAATTGATTGGCTGATTGATCGTAACCTACAATCAATTCATTTCCTACCTCATTGCTGAGAACGATGGCAAAGTCAGAAGTATTTTGTGCTTTAAAATCCAGACGAAACATGCCCGATTTGTTTTTAGCTTTCGCCGTCAAATCCAGTTCGTTTTTGACATTGACTTTTTTGATGGAGAACGATGCACTGTTAATAATATCAAGCTCTTTTACCGGAACGGAGGTTAGATACATCTCTTTTCCAACCGTTTTTAATCCAAGTTCTCGGGCAATGGTATTGGCACTCCGCCACGGATGCGTCGGAACCTGATTGGCGTATTGCCAGTTGCTCATCCAACCCATCAGAATATGTCGGTTTTTGATATTAGAAAATGTGACAGCCGCATAATTATCTGTTCCGTAGTCCAGCCACTTGGTGTTTTTAGAGTGAGATGTAAACGTTTTTCCGTCAAAATGACCCAGAAAGTATTGGCCCGCCGACCCCTTGTTGGGGCCGCCCGGGTTGATATTCACAATAAGAACCCATACCTGTTTTCCTTCATGCAGGATTGGGAACAGGTCCGGGCATTCCCAAACCCCACCATGTCCGCCTTCTTGCGCCCCAAAATCACTTTCCCGTGACCAGGATTTAAGGTCTTTGGAAGAATAAAAAGTGATCCGATCCTTGGTGGCCAGCGTCATAATCCACTTCTGCTGTGGTTCAAACCACATTACTTTGGGATCCCGGAAGTCGCTGATACCTGGGTTTGCAATTACAGGATTGCCTTTATATTTGGTCCACGATTTTCCTTCGTCTAAGCTATATGCGATACTTTGGGTCTCATGCGTTCCTGTTCTTTTTTGTTCCAGAATGGGGTCGTGGCTGGTATATATAGCAACAATAGCACCTTTGCCAAAACCGGCCGTATTTTGATGGTCAATCACCGCACTTCCCAGATTGTCGGGAAATAACGCTATGCCTTGCTCCTTCCAGGAAATGAGATCTTTGCTCGTGGCATGGCCCCAGTGCATCGGTCCCCAAACTTTGTCCTTTGGGTAATATTGATAAAAGAGATGATACGTTCCGTTGAGATAAACCATTCCGTTCGGATCGTTCATCCAGTTGGCCTTGGGCGAAAAATGGAATTGAGGACGGTATTTTTCTTTAAAATCCTGCGCGTTTGTGATCGAACTGAACAGGCTTATGATCAAAATCAGACAATCAAGTACTTTTTTCATACGGATGCATGGTATATAAACGATCACTTTGAGTTGGAAGTAGTTATGAAGGTAAAGAACTCTGTTTCTGTGATATACTACAACTATTTTTAATTGGTATTGTCTTTTTTTAGCCTATACAGGTAAGGTGCTTTATTGGCCGCGCCAGTAAACTTTTTTTCAAGACGCTGCAATACACCTAGGTCCAGAATTTTCTTTTGAAAATTGTTTCTGGCAAACGGTCGGTCCAAAATGGCTTCATATAGCTCCTGTACTTCTTTCATGGTAAATGTTTCGGGGAGAAGGTTGAAGGCAATCAGTTTCTGATCCAGATTTTGCCGGAGGCTTTCAAGTGCTTTGGAAACAATGTCGTTGTGGTCCATGATCAGTTCCGGCATATTTTTGATGTTATACCAGCCGGTTTGTTGATTGGCGTTATCCTTTGGGGGTAAAACCGAACTGATGTCTACCAAAGCATAATATCCGATCGATATAAATCGGTTATTGAACCAATCGTAGGTCTGAATAGTCTCAGATTTCGACTGGAATGTTGATGTATTGAGTTCCATTACCTTCTCAATAAAGCCAATGTTATTGCGGCTGGCTTTTCCAAAAACATAAAATTGATCCAGATATATCTCACTAATACCCATGCGTTGCTGAACAATGCGGTATGCAGCGGTATCCACATCCTCGTTTTGATGGATAAATCCGCCGGCCAACGACATAAAGTTTCCTTCCAGGTTTAGCTTAGAAACAAGTACCTGAAGTTGCTTGTTCTGGTAGCCAAATATGACACAATCAATGGAGATCTGAGGGATATAGCCTTGCTGACTGGGATTAAACATGTCTGGGTTTAGTATTACAAACGCTGTTGCGCAATGATGGATGTCTGGTGATAAAATAAGATGCTCAATGGGTTCTACTCGTTAACGCTCAAGGTGAAAATATGGTCATTTTGAATATGGTAATATACAAATGTAAAATAGAAAAATATTTATTGTCTTAATTATAGACAATAAATAAAATAATAATAGATTTGTTCGAAATAATCATATTTAGTAATCCATAAACATGAAAGTAAGATCTTCTATTCTTCTGTGCTACTTTGTGTTGGGGTTTATGGCACTAGGGCATTTGACCTCTGCACAAACTCCAAAAACGAATGTGCTTGTTTTTAGCAAAACGGCTGGTTTTAGGCATCAGTCTATTGGGGCAGGTAAAACAGCCCTGGCCAAATTGGCAAAGGAAAAGGGTTATGGAGTGAACTTTACGGAAGATGCTTCCATGTTTAATGAAAGAAACCTGAAGAAGTATAACGCAGTTGTATTTTTAAATACAACAGGTGATATACTCAACAATACTGAACAAGCTGCATTTGAACGCTATATACAGGCGGGAGGTGGATATGTGGGTATACATGCCGCAACAGATACCGAATACGACTGGCCCTGGTATGGGCAACTGGCCGGTGCTTATTTTCTGGACCATCCCATGACCCCCAGCAATGTGCAAAACGGGAAATTTATAGTGACCAAGAAAAACCACTGGGCCACGCAAGGAATGCCTGATTCCTTCGAGCGTGCTGATGAGTTTTACAGCTTTAAGGACATTTCACCCAAAATCAATGTGGTGCTCAATATTGATGAAAAGAGCTATATAGGAGGCAAAAATCCAGATTTTCACCCGATGAGTTGGTATCAGGAGTTTGATGGAGGGCGGTCGTTTTATACCGCTATGGGCCATACCGACGAAACTTATTCAGATCCTTTATTTTTAAACCACCTTTCGGCGGGCATTCATTACGCAGCCGGTGGAGACACGCCGAAACCACTTGATTTTAGCAAGGCGCGTCCTGAAGAAAACCGCTTTACAAAGGTGGTTCTGGAAGAAAAATTGGACGAGCCTATGGAATTAACGGTTCTCAATAATGAAAACATTTTATTTATACAGCGGAAAGGGGAGGTTCGCCTATATAATGTTAAAACCAAGGAGCTAAAGACCATTGCCAAAATACCCGTCAGTACTAAATATAAGAATAAGGAAGGTAAAGAAACTACCGGTGAAGATGGTTTGATGGGGCTAAATAAGGATCCTGATTTTGCAAAAAATAACTGGATCTATCTGTATTATTCAATACCTGAGGAGCCCAAGAACATACTGGCTCGTTTCGAATTGAAAGGGGAAACGCTGAATATGGATTCAAAAAAAGTATTGTTAGAAGTTCCGGTGCAGCGTGAGGAGTGTTGCCATACGGGCGGTTCGATTGCCTGGGATCAGGCCGGAAACCTGTATCTGTCAACAGGTGATAATACCAATCCACATGGGTCCAATGGGTTCAGTCCCAGCGATGAACAGGATGGGCGAAGCGCATGGGATGCGCAAAAGTCATCGGCTAATACGAACGATTTGAGGGGGAAAATTATTCGAATTAAGCCTCAGCCCGATGGCACCTATACCATTCCTGATGGTAACTTGTTTGCCAAAGGAACGCCGCTTACCCGTCCGGAAATCTATACGATGGGGCATCGTAACCCATTTCGTATTTCGATTGACCCGAAAACGAATTATGTATATTGGGGAGAAGTGGGACCGGACGCTTCAAAATCGGACTCGACGCGAGGTCCTGCCGGCCACGATGAGGTAGGGCAGGCACGCCGTGCAGGCAACTTCGGGTGGCCTCATTTTGTGGGTGATAATAAAGCTTATAATAAGTATGATTTTGCTGCCAAAAAGGCCTCCGAAAAATGGGATGTAAATGCTCCAACGAATCATTCTCCGAATAACACCGGTCAAAAAATACTTCCTCCTGCTCAAAAGGCCTTTATTTGGTATCCTTATGGTGTGTCAAAAGAGTTTCCGTTGGTGGGAGCTGGGGGTAGAAATGCCATGGCTGGACCCGTTTTCTATTCGGATGCGTTTAAGCCTACAGCTCGCGCTTTCCCTAACTATTACAACGGAAAATTGCTTACCTACGATTGGATGCGTGGATGGATTATGGCCGTTACAATGGATCAGGAAGGTAATTATGCCTCTATGGAACGTTTTATGCCGAGTTATAAATTTTCCAATCCTATGGATATGGAATTTGCAGAAAATGGAGATCTCTATATGCTGGAATATGGAACCGGATGGTTTTCGGCCAATGACGATGCCCGTTTAATTCGTATTGAGTACAACGCAGGAAATCGTAAGCCACAAATACAAATGGCTGCCGGGAAACAAGGTGGGGCAGCTCCTTTGCAAGTTAAACTTAGTGCAAAAGGAACCGAGGATGCGGATGGAGACTTGTTGAAATATACGTGGAAAATAACATCTAAATCAGGTTTTCAAAAGGTCATTACCACACCCGAAGCGAATATAACGTTGGCAAAAAAGGGTGTATATAAAGCAACATTAACCGTAAATGACGGTAAAGGTGGGATTAGCTCACAATCGACGGACATAACTGTGGGCAATGAACCACCTGTGTTGAAATTGCAAATGCCTAATAGTAACAAATCGTTCTTTGCAGCCAATAAACCTTTCAACTACGATATTCAGGTTTCTGACAAAGAGGATGGAACTTTGGACAATGGTATTTCGGCGGAACAGGTTGCCGTAAATATTGATTATTTGGCCGAAGGTTTTGACAAGGTAGCCATTGCGCAGGGGCATAGATCGGCAGACGCAAATGCACTTTACAGTGCTGGTAAAAAATTAATTGAAGTCAGCGATTGTAAAGCGTGCCACAGTGTGGATAAAAAATCCATAGGGCCGTCCTATAAGGATGTGGCATCCAAATATAAAGGGGAAGCATCGGCAGTAGAAAAGCTGACGAAAAAGGTGATTGCAGGAGGTGGAGGCGTATGGGGAGAAACAGCTATGGCTGCACATCCACAACTATCTACCGCTGACGCCTCTGAAATGGTAAAATATATATTGAATACCATCAACGAAAAACCCAAAGCAAAGTCGCTGCCGGTGAAGGGAAGCTATAATGCGAAGGTGCCTGCTGGTGATAAAGGTAGAGGCGTTTTCATTGTAAGGGCAGCGTATGAGGACGGAGGGGCCAGTGGATTACCGTCTTTGCGTTCGGAGCAATCGTTTGTATTGCGAAATGCAAAAGTGGATCCTCATAGCTATGATGCGTATCAGGATATCAATAAAATATCCAACAGCGGTATGAATTTGGTTATTCCGAGTAAATCAGGTGCGTATATGCTATTGAAACAGGTCGACCTCAATGCGATATCGGAATTGCAGTTACAAGCCATAGCTCCCAAGCCGCAATTAAATTCGGCAGGAGGCAAAGTGGAGCTTCGGCTTGATTCTCCCTCTGGAAAGTTAATTGGAGAGTCTGTATTCTTAGATCCTTCCGAAAAGCTTGATTTTAAGCCGACTTTGCTCAGCGTACCTCTAAAACGGGAAGGTAGTTTTGAGAATAAACTGCACGATGTATATGTCGTGTTTATCAACCCTAAAAACCCTGAGCACTCCCTCATGGTAGTGATGGGTACTGAATTTAAGCTCGAAGAAATAAAGTAAAGTTGTATCCAATAGAAATTCATCATTCACTTTTAATTTATCAAATCATGAGAAAATCAAGCCTTGTTTTTATGCTCCTATTTTTAGGTGTGGTGTTTAGTGGGTTTTCACAATCAACCAAGGCGCCTGCCTCGGATTTTTTTGCAGGGAAATGGGAAGTCTCTGTGATTGGTACCCCCAATGGCGATGCTAAGCTGGTGACAAACCTTGTCAGGAAAGATGGGAAACTGACAGGAGAGTTAGTCGATCCTACAGGTTCTAATCCAGATCCTATTGTATTGACGGATGTGGTGGATGAAGCGGATAAAGTAACGCTGTATTTTACCGCTCAGGGTACTGATGTAAATGTGGAATTGGAGAAAGTGGATGAAAATAATTTAAAAGGTTCGCTGATGGGGATGTTTGATGCCAGTGCAAAGCGTATAAAGGAATAGGGGTTTCGGAGCTGTTGGCTTTTAGCTGGCAGCTTCTTTCTGCTCGCTCGTGTAAGTTTCATTGCGGGCAAATCTTGACCGCCTTAGTGGATTCACTGCCCACCTGGCTAAATAGCATTCTTTGCTCCGCTGCTCCCTTCCTCCGTTTTCCTATTCCCATTCTTGCTCTTTATCGTTGTGCAGACACTGCTCACTTATTGCCATATCAGGACCTATAAATGTAATTATATATAGTAATAATGTTTTATTTCTAGCTTTTCTGTATAAAAGCTTTCTGATGGCAAACATTTTAACTCCTCCAACTACATTTTTTGGAAGATTACGTTATCTCGGTCCCGGTTTCATTCTTTCTGCTGCCATTGTTGGTTCAGGGGAACTTATTGCTACGACGGCATTGGGGGCTAAGGCGGGTTTCGTTATGTTTTGGCTTATCATTTTAAGTTGTTTGGCAAAAGTGGCGTTGCAACTCGAATTTGGTAAAAATGCCATTTATACGGGCACTTTTATGATGCATAACTTCAATCAGCTACCTGGATGCCGACTCGGAAGGACGCATTGGACTATCTGGTTATGGTTGTCGCTGCAAGGACTGAAGTTGTTGCAAGTAGGTGGGATAGTGGGTGGTGTGGCCATTGTACTGCACATGGCCTTGCCGGGAATAGCCGTCAATTTTTGGGCCATATTGTCGGTATTAATCACCTCATTTTTAGTTTACAGGGGACATTACGGGGCGGTAGAGAAGGGCTCGCTGGTCATGATTATATTGTTTACCGCAGTCATTTTAATTTCATTGGTACTTTTACAGGATACCCAATACGCCATTCATTGGTATCAGCTTAAAGAAGGGCTGCAGTTTTCCTTACCGGTAACCATGGTTGCCATGGCTTTTGGCGCATTCGGAATTACGGGTGTGGGCGGGGACGAAATTATGTATTACAATTATTGGTGTATAGAAAAGGGCTATGCTGCCTATACTGGTCCCAATGACGGAAGCCCGGAATGGACGGCTCGCGCAAAAGGTTGGTTTGACGTGATGTATCTGGATGCCGTATTGTCTATGGTGGTGTATACGATTGTTACCGCCGCATTTTATCTGTTGGGAGCCGCTGTACTGCATCGTGGCGGTGTGGTACCGGAAGGTTATGAAATGATAGAAGTGTTATCTAGGATTTTTACCGAAACCATTGGTTCATGGGCGAAGAACCTTTTTCTTGTTGGTGCATTTTTCGTATTGTATTCTACGTTATTCACTGCTACGGCGAGCTGGGCAAGAGTTTGGGGAGATGCCTTCGGTCAATTGGGGTGGATGAAATTTGATACTCCTGAAGAGCAAAAACAGACTATCGGAATACTGTCATGGATTTTGCCCGTTGTTTGGTGCTTGCTGTTTTTGTTTATCCAGGCACCTGTTATGATGGTCATACTTGGCGGTATTGCCACGTCGGTATTGTTGGTCATGATTGTATATGTTTCTCTGGTCTTTCGTTATCGTGCGCTGCCAAAAGTACTGGTTCCACCAAAATGTATGATATCTTCTTTTGGGTGAGTGTTATTTCAATACTCACGGTGAGTGCCTATGGGGTGTGGAAAATTATCCGACTTTAAATTTGGTATTAAAATTAAAACAAATTGTATTATTCTGTAAGGTTGTTGCTATGAAATGTCGTCTTTCAAGTATGTATTCAACTCATCATGCATATTCTTTACCTTCTAAATGATGCCAGACAAAAATCAAGTTTCCAGAAGAGAATTTATCAAGAATTCGGCTGGGGTAGCGGCAGCCTTTGCTATTCCTGCAATCATTCCTGCCAATGCATTTGGCGCCAACGATCGCGTTCGCGTGGCGGTGTTGGGTGTGAATGGGCGAGGACAAGATCATATCAAGGGTTTTAATAATTTAGCCAACGTTGAAGTAGCTACTTTATGTGATCCGGACCAAGTGGTTTTAAATAAAAGAGCGCAGGAATTTAAAGGAAAGACGGGGAAGGATGTGAAGCAGGAGGCGGACTTGCGAAAGGTATTTGAAGATAAGTCCATAGATGTTGTCAGCATTGCCACGCCCAATCACTGGCATGCGCTCGCTGCTATTTGGGCATGTCAGGCAGGAAAAGATGTATACGTTGAAAAACCCGGATCACACAATTTGCACGAAGGCAGAAAGCTTGTAGAAGCTGCACACAAATACAAACGTGTTGTACAGCACGGGGTTCAGCTAAGGAGTTCTGAGGCTTTAAAAGAGGCTGTAAAACACATGCGCGACGGACTAATCGGGAATGTATATATGGCGCGTGGTTTGGTTTACAAATGGAGGCCGGATATCGGAGATAAAGGTGTATCTAAAGTGCCTGCCGGGCTGAATTATGATTTATGGACTGGACCAGCCGAAATGAAGCCTTTTTCGGAAAATTACGTGCATTACAATTGGCACTGGCATTGGAACTATGGGAACGGAGATATAGGTAACCAAGGGATCCACGAAACTGATATGTGCATGTGGGGACTGGGTGTAGATAGTTTCCCGGAGAAAATCACATCGTCTGGGGGTAAATTTCTTTGGAACGATGCCAAGGAAACCCCCGAAGTACTCACTTCGTCATTTGTATATCCCAAGGAGAAAAAAATGATTGAATTTGAAGTTCGTCCGTGGATGACGAACGAGGAAGGGGGCGTTGGGATAGGCAATATATTCTATGGTAGTGAAGGGTATTTGGTGGTAAAGGGCTACGATTATTACGAAACGTTTTTAGGGAAAGATAAAAAGCCGGGTCCTACGCGAAAAGCAGGTGGGGACCATTATAAAAACTTTATCGATGCGGTGGTTGCCCGTGATCCGAAGATGTGTAATGGTCCTGTAGAAACGGCTCATTTATCATCCGGGTTGGCACATTTGGGTAATATTGCCTACCGCACAGGCCGTGCGCTTACTTTCGACCCCAAAACAGAAAAGTTTATAGGTGACGACGATGCCAATAAGTATCTCACCAGAAAGTATAGGGCTCCTTACGCGATGCCCGCCAAAATTTAAGAATCATGATGTGTTATGTATGTTATTTTAGCCCGAAGCTTTTCGGGCTAAAATTTTTAGTACACCCACCTATTCGTAAAGAATGCGGCATATAGCAAAAAGGTGTAAGATCATCGTGATCCTACACCTTTTTGCTGATATAATTTTCTTCTAAAGCCTTACAGCGTAGAGAAATCAAATGTTTCCAGATATTTCGTAGTGAAGTTTCCAGATTTAAAGCCTGGATCGTCCATTAACTTAATATGGAAAGGAATGGTCGTTTTTATACCTTCAATGACGAATTCCTGCAAAGCACGCTTCATGCGTGTCAAAACTTCTTCACGTGATTGCCCACTTACGATAAGCTTTGCGATCATTGAATCGTAATTTGGTGGAATGGTATAGCCTGTATACACATGGCTGTCAATACGAATACCATGACCTCCTGGGAAGTGCAAATTGGTAATTTTACCAGGAGATGGTCTGAATCCGTTTGCAGGATCTTCGGCGTTAATACGGCACTCCATTGCATATAGCTTTGGTGTGTAGTTCACGCCTGAGATCGGCTCACCGGCAGCCACCTTAATTTGCTCCTTAATAAGGTCGAAATCCGTTACCTCCTCGGTAATTGGATGCTCCACCTGAATACGGGTGTTCATTTCCATAAAGAAGAAATCTCCGTATTTGTCTACCAGGAATTCAACAGTTCCTGCACCTTCGTATCCAATGGCTTGGGCACCTTTGATAGCCGCTGCCCCCATTTTCTCGCGAAGTTCAGGCGTAATGATTGGTGAAGGAGTTTCTTCTACCAGTTTCTGATGACGACGCTGAATAGAGCAATCGCGCTCAGAAAGGTGGCAAACTTTACCAAATTGATCTCCGATGATCTGGATTTCGATGTGGCGTGGTTCTACCACAAATTTCTCGAGATATAGGCCGTCATTTCCAAACGCAGCGGCAGATTCTACACGGGCATCGTTCCATGCTTTTTCGAATTCGTCAGCTTTGTTGATGACACGCATTCCACGTCCGCCACCACCAGCAGTTGCTTTTACAATTACAGGGTAACCGATTCCTTCTGCAAGTTTCTTACCCTGTTCAACAGATTCGAGTAAACCTTCTGAACCTGGTACAACAGGTACACCGGCAGAAATCATCGTTGCTTTGGCAGTAGCCTTGTCACCCATACCATTGATCTGGGCGGCAGTGGCTCCGATAAACTTGATACCGTAGTCGGAGCAGATTTGAGAAAACTCTGCGTTTTCTGACAAAAATCCGTATCCGGGGTGGATGGCGTCAGCGCCGGTAACTTCGGCGGCTGAAATAATATTTTGAATGCTCAAATAGGATTGTCTGCTGGGAGCAGGACCGATACAAACGGCCTCGTCCGCAAAACGAACATGAAGGCTATCGCGGTCAGCCGTAGAGTATACAGCAACCGTTTTAATCCCCATCTCGCGACAAGTTCTAATGATACGAAGGGCAATTTCCCCCCGGTTAGCAATGAGTATCTTTTTAAACATGAAAATCAGTTAAGTTTTACAGATTATCCATGGCCTTAAGCAGGCTCAACTAGGAACAACGGTTGGTCAAACTCAACAGGACTTGCGTTTTGAACCAATACTTTAACAATTTTACCAGAGATTTCAGATTCGATCTCATTGAAAAGTTTCATGGCCTCAATCACGCAAACTACTTTACCAGTAGTTACATCGTCACCAACATTTACAAAGGCAGGAGTTTCTGGGCTAGAAGCGCGGTAGAAAGTTCCGATCATTGGTGATTTGATGGTGATTAAATTAGATGCAGCAGGTGCACTTGCAGCAGGAGCAGCCTCAGCAACCGGAGCCGAAGCTACAACCGGAGTAGCAACAACTGGTGCCGCTATTTGAGGTGCAGCAGTATAAGCTACTGGCGCACTTGCATGTCTTTTAACCTTAATTTTTAATTCGTTGGTTTCAATATTTACTTCATCTAGCCCAGATTGTGCGATGAAGTCGATAAGTTTTTGAATTTCTTTGGTTTCCATTTATAGAGTTGTTAGCAGTGCAGGTAAGTTACAGCAATAAAAAGCGAACTATTTAGTTGACCTATACTAGAAAATGTAATTATGATTTAACCCTTTCTACGTAGTCGTAAGTACGGGTATCCACTTTAATTTTTTGTCCTTCTTCGATGAACAAAGGAACCATAATTCTGGCACCTGTTTCTACTTCGATGGCTTTCTTCGGAGAGTTAGCAGTATCTCCTTTCAAGCCAGGCTCCGAATACGTAACCACCAATTCAACGAAAGGAGGCAGTTCGCAAAGCAATGCTGCGTCGTTTTCTGTGTTGATCAGAATTTCAACTTCCTGACCTTCTTTCATCAAGTCAGCATTGGTGATCAATTTTTCATCAATTAATACCTGGTCAAACG
>CALGRQ010000183.1 GCA_937880795.1 uncultured Dyadobacter sp.
GTTGACGCGCACAAGGATATGCGCAGAAGGTCCGGAGAGCCGTATATCTACCATCCACTTGCCGTAGCCCAAATTGTTGTAGAAGAAATTGGTTTAGGCACAACTGGTATCGTGGCAGCCCTTTTGCACGATGTGGTGGAGGATACCGATATGCGCATTGAGGATATAGAGCGTTTGTTTGGCAAAAAAGTAGCCAAGATCATTGACGGCCTCACCAAAATATCGGGAAGGTTTGAATATGGCACTTCGCAACAGGCCGAAAACTTCAGAAAAATGCTTCTGACGCTTTCTGATGATGTGCGGGTAATATTGGTGAAGCTTGCCGATCGTTTGCATAACATGCGAACCCTGGATAGTATGCCAAGGGACAAACAGCTGAAAATAGCTTCGGAAACAATTTTTATATATGCCCCTCTGGCGCACCGCTTAGGCTTATATAGTATAAAATCGGAGTTGGAGGAGTTGTATCTAAAATATACTGAACCACAGGAATATCGTGCAATTGCCAGAAAGCTTCGTGAAACCAAAGGAATTCGGGATCGGTTTATATCCAAATTTATGGAGCCGATTGCTCAAGATCTCGAAACGGCAGGGTTAAACTTTATTCTGAAAGGACGACCCAAATCGATTTACTCGATTTGGAATAAAATGCGCAAGCAAAATAAACCTTTCGAAGAGATATATGATCTGTTTGCTGTTCGTATTGTATTGGAATCTTCGGTGGAAGGGGAGCGCGAGAAGGCGATTTGCTGGCAGGCCTATTCCATCGTTACAGACCATTATAAGCCCAATCCAGATCGATTAAAGGACTTTCTGAGCACACCTCGGGCCAATGGATACCAGTCGTTGCACTCTACCGTGATGAGTAAAAGCGGGCAGTGGGTTGAAGTTCAAATCCGTACTTCACGGATGGACGAAATTGCAGAAAAAGGATATGCTGCGCACTGGAAATATAAGGGTAACGATACC
Organism: uncultured Dyadobacter sp.; assembly: GCA_937880795.1. Lineage (GTDB taxonomy): Bacteria > Bacteroidota > Bacteroidia > Cytophagales > Spirosomataceae > Dyadobacter. The sequence continues at coordinate 970 of CALGRQ010000183.1, forward strand.
AAGGTACGGGGTAATATAGAACAGTGGATTACCCAGGTTCGCGAAACTTTGGAAAACGGTTTTGGGGATAAAACTGCTGCCATAGAGTTTTTGGATGAGTTCAGAAGTAATCTCTTCCATGAAGAAGTTTTTGTTTTTACGCCTAAGGGGGAACTGAAAGTATTGCAAAGCGGAGCTACTGCTCTTGATTTTGCTTTCGATATACACTCTGAGGTGGGAGCGCACTGTATGGCTGCCAAGGTGGGAGGTATTTTGGTCCCAATTAGTTATGTGCTCAACAATGGTGATCAAATAGAAATTATCACATCGGCGAAGCAAAAACCTAATGAAGACTGGCTTCGCGTGGTAGTAACATCCAAAGCCCGCGCAAGAATTAAGGACTTTTTAAAGGAGGACAACCGCCGGTATGAAACCGATGGACGCCAACTGGTTGAGAAAAAGCTTAAAGTATTAGGTCTTGAACTAACGGCCGAGGTCACGAATCAACTTCGGGCATTTTTTGAGTGTAAAACATCAGCCGACTTTTTTTACCGAATCGGTAAAGCCTATATACCCTTGGAGGAGCTTAAACGTTTTAAGAGGGATAAAGACATTAAGGAGAAAAAGGCAAGTGAGAGCAGTGCTGTATTACCAAGTAGCGGGGATGGTAAAACTTTCAGCAAGTTCTTAAAGAATATTCATGGTGACAGAGCCGATAGTGATACGTTACTCATTGGGGACGACATGGATAAGATTGACTATAGATTGGCGCCATGTTGCAATCCTATTGCCGGAGATGATGTATTTGGGTTTGTAACCATTAATGAAGGGATTAAAATTCACCGTACAACTTGCCCAAATGCAGCAGAGCTAATGGCCAAGCACGGTAATAGAATTATAAAAGCCAAATGGGAATCGAGTAAGGAGGAAGCATTTCTGGCAGGTCTATATATTTCTGGAACGGACCGCGTAGGCCTGATCAATGATGTAACAAGAATCATATCCAATGAACTTCATATCAATATGCGCGGTTTAACAATTGATACGAAAGACGGAGTATTCAATGGAGAAATTAAGGTGTATGTTCAGGATACGAGCCATTTGGATGTTTTAATTAATAAACTGGAAGAGGTCGAGGGGGTATACAAGGTGCAACGCTTTGATACCAATTTAGATCGAAAATAATGTTTGGTGAACCAATGAGATTCATACTTGTTATGAAATTGGTTTTTGTTTTGGCAGGTTCAAATTTGAGCTTAGCTGTCACATAGTCACCTGGTTTAAGTAAAAAAATGCGTAATTTGCGTCAGATTTAAGAAGATATGCCACTAGCAAGCAAACCAAACTTTGAAGCCGCAAAGAAAATATTAACGGCTTATCTGGAAAATAAAGGACTTCGCAAGACACCGGAACGCTTTGCGATTCTAGAAGAAATATATACCAGAGAAGATCATTTTGATGTGGATGAGTTGTACATCAGCATGAAAAACAAGCGTTACAGGGTTAGTCGCGCTACGGTATATAATACGCTTGATGTACTGGTTGACTGTGATTTGGTTACGAAACATCAGTTTGGTAAAAATTTAGCACAGTTCGAAAAATCTTATGGTAATAAGCAGCACGATCATTTGATCTGTACCGATTGCCATAAAGTAATGGAGTTCTGCGATCCAAGAATTCAATCTATACAGAATATGGTAGGAGAGATGCTCAACTTTACAGTGATGCATCATTCGCTCATTTTTTATGGGAATTGTACGAAGGAAAATTGTCAGAACCGCAATGAGATTGGCCAAGAGGCATCAGTCTCTCATGATAGGGATTAAATTTGTTTCTCCGTTCGTAAGGCATTACGGAACGGGGGTTATACTTAAGAATTTTATTTTTTAGTAATCAATTATTGGATGAAAGTTGATGTATTGCTTGGTCTCCAGTGGGGAGATGAAGGTAAGGGTAAAATAGTGGACGTACTTGCTCCACGATATAATGTCGTAGCCCGTTTTCAGGGAGGTCCTAATGCTGGGCACACTCTTGAATTTGACGGTATTAAACATGTTTTGCATCAAATTCCTTCTGGGATTTTCCGCAGCGATATTCAAAACGTCATCGGAAATGGTGTTGTGTTAGATCCTATTGTTTTCAAACGTGAAGTTGAAAATTTAGGAAAATATAACCTGGATTTGCACAGTAATCTTTTTGTATCCAAAAAGGCATCTCTGATATTGCCTACTCATGCACTGCTTGATGCAGCGTATGAGCGCTCAAAAGGAGATTCTAAAATTGGATCTACATTAAGAGGTATAGGCCCCACGTATCAAGATAAAATTGCTCGCTTGGGTCTGCGTGTGGGAGATGTGCTATCTCCAAATTTTGCCGATAAGTATAAGAAATTGGTTGATGCACACAAGGTAATTCTTGACTTCTACGCTTTCGACTATTCTACTGCCTTACCTCAGGCTGAGGAAACCTCCTTTGCTGCCATC
>CALGRQ010000184.1 GCA_937880795.1 uncultured Dyadobacter sp.
CCGGTCGCTGAGAATACCCGCCGCAGCTGCACCATCCAAAGAGCTAACCGTACTGTCCACACCTTTTGTTTGACCTGTCAAACCTGCCAATGCTCTTATTTCCGACGCATTTCCACGGATTATGTTCGGTGGCGCCACCAGAAGTAATTCTTCCAAAACCTTATTCCTATATGGGGTTGCTCCGGCCCCAACAGGATCCAAAATGATGGGGATTCCCAATTCTGCCGCTTTTTTGATAGCGAGTTTCATTCCACTAACCCATAGTGGGGACAGCGTACCGATATTCACCACCAAGGCTCCGGCAATAGAAACCATATCTTCTACTTCTTCCTCAGCATGTGCCATAACTGGCGAAGCGCCCACTGCTAGTAATGCATTGGCAGTGAAATTCATAACCACAAAATTGGTGATATTATGAATCAAAGGAGACTGCTCACGGAGTCTCGACAGATCTTGTCCTGGTTTGTATTCCATTTTTTTTGAATTTTGATTGAACAAAATGAATGGACTCTACGAAAAGACACAGGGATCAACAGCGAAAAGACAGAAAGACGCATAGCATCTTCCCAAATTGCTTTTTCCTACGACAGTACCAACTGTGTCAGGTTCGAAGGGTATAAATCTCAGTCCGTATTTTGGACACCCCTAAAGCCATTCTTAGCTACGAATGTAGTAGATTTGGGTAGAAATAAAAAAACGATCATCGACGGCAGGATATTCACAACCTTTTAGTCAACCGTCGCATCATTAAATAAAAACCGATTAATGCAAAAAATTAAAGCTGCCATTTTCGATATGGATGGCCTTCTGATAGATTCAGAGCCGATTTGGGCAGATGCCGCGCGTGAAGTAATGCAAAAAGTAAATTTTGAGTTAACCCATGCCTTAAAACTGCAAACCACCGGTTTGTCCATCAAGCTCTTTCTTGAATTTTGTCATAAAATACAACCCTGGAATACCCCAAGTTTCGAAGAACTGGAACGCGAAATTATGGAGCTTGCTTCCACCAATATACTTAATACAGCGCAGGCCATGCCCGGAGCCATTGATTTGGTAAAAAAACTAAAACAGGAAGGCTTACGTTTGGCGGTTGCTTCTGCGTCACATATGCAATTAATTGAAGGGGTATTAAAGCGATTGGATATTATTGAATATTTTGATCTTTGGCACTCGGGCGAGCTGGAAGAATTTACCAAACCCCACCCGGCGGTATATCTCACTACCGCAGCCAAACTGGGTCTCAATCCCGATGAATGTATCGCGTTTGAAGATTCGTATACGGGATTGCGCTCAGCCCATGCGGCCGGAATGATTACCATTTCAGTGCCCACCATGGAGGTTTACGATCACCCTAAATTTGATATGGCTCATTATAAAATCCCTTCGCTCGATAAATTTATCCTGTCAGAAATGTGCGGGGAACCTCAAAGCATGTTGAACGATTAACTACTGGTAAATCAATGACGGGACTGCGCCATTTTGGTATTGTGATTGCCATCCGGATTGTACTCATTGTGGCTAGTGTTTTCGCTACGATTTGGCTCGCTTCACTGCAAACCAACGTGTCCCTGATTTATTTTTTAGGAGGTATTTTCATTGCAGCACAAGGATTTTGGCTATACCAGTATGCTACCAGTGTCAACCGGAAATTGACCTATTTCCTGGAGTCCGTTCGCTATTCTGACTTCACCATCAATTTCCGGCATGACAATAAAATGGGTAAAACGTTTCAGGAACTTAATCAACAGTTCAATGAAGTACTTCTAGCATTTCGTCAGGCCAGGGCAGAAAAAGAGGCCAATTTACAATACCTTAACACCATTGTTCAGCACATAGGCACCGGGCTAATCACGTTCGACAGCAGCGGACAAGTCAGTCTGATCAACAATGCCGCGCTACGCATGCTCGGTATATACCGATTACACCAGCTTAGCGAATTAAAGGACAAACACCCGCGACTATTCGATCTCCTTTCAAACCTTGACTCCGGGGTAAGAGAGCTATATAGAACACCTTCTGACCAGCCCCTTGCCTTACAGGGCGCCGCCATTCAACTTCGTGGCAAGTGGGTCCGTATTGTGGTTCTACAAAACATTCAAACCGAATTACAACAACAAGAGGTGGAATCCTGGCAAAACCTGACACGTGTTTTGCGACATGAAATCATGAATTCGATGACGCCCATTGTTTCGTTGGTAGGCACCATGCGATTGATCGTTAATGAGGATATTGAGAAATCGACAACCGATCACGAAGCAGTTAACGATCTCAAAGAAGCACTGCACACGCTTGAAAAACGAAGCAAAGGGATGATGCAATTTGTAAGTGCCTACCGGGATTTTACGACTTTACCCAAACCCGTTTTTGCCAGTGTTATTGTCAGCGAGCTACTTTATGAAGTGATTCAGTTGATGCAAACAGATTTGAATGCCGCAGGAATTATATCTACAGTAACCATCAAACCGGAAAACCTTACGTTTAAAGGCGATGCCAGTCAAATTCAACAGGTGCTTATTAATCTGGTAAAAAATGCCTCTGAGTCATTTTCAACACAAGCAAAAAAAACAATCGTCTTAAACGCTTTCCAGAGCGACAATCTCACCTTTATAGAAGTACAGGACAATGGTGATGGTATAGAACCCGAAGCCATTGAAAACATATTCATCCCCTTCTATACTACCAAAAAAACAGGTTCAGGAATTGGTTTAAGTCTTTCCCGCCAAATTCTACAACAGCACAACGGACAGCTTAATGTTTCATCAGAAGTCTCCAAAGGAACGGTCTTCACCCTGAGTATCTAAAAAAGAGAGGGAATACCCGCCTCTATTTGGCTCAACACTTTTCATATACTGCTTACAACCAATTGAATGCGCCGTGTGTCTTCTTTCAAAAACCTGATATAGCATGAATACAAAACTGTTGATTCTATTCGCAGCATTATGGGCTTGTGAAAGTGATCATGTTGAAAAAAAAGACAACAACATCAGATACAAAGAAAACATCAAAATCCATGATGTCCCCGCAGCTACCCTTACATTTTTCGAGGTCAGCGATAGTCGTTGTCCGGAGGGTGTTCAATGTATATGGGCTGGAAATGCGACCGTAGACCTGGCCTTGGAAAGTGTCAATACCGAAGGAAAACTAGTTGAGCATATCAACTTATGTCTGGGTGACTGCCGAACGCTATACGGTCCGGGATCATTCCGCCAGGTTGATTCACTGGATAAACATTTTGCAGGTGAATCATACCGCTTTATTTTGGAAAAGGTGAATCCTGCTCCAAAAGCAGACTCGGTATTATCTAAAAAAGACTATACCATTACGTTACGGGTAGAAAAAAAATAAGGCGGGCAGACGTGTTAACCATCCACCCGCCCTCCTATGCCATAAGAGCCTAAAAAAAGATTAACTTCCGGCTAACTTGCTCCTTTTGTAACCATAACAAAAGTAAATAACAAGACCAATCGCAAGCCAGATCACAAAAATAAACCAGTTAGATGCCCCTAACTCGGTCATCAAATAAAGGTTTGTCAATATTCCCATTACGGGAAGTAAGGAAAAATTATATTTAAAGCTCATGACCGACAATGCAGCCCATGTTATCCAAAAAATGATGGTAAGTAACTTATGCTCCATGATCTCCCCAAAACTGAGTGATTGCCATTCATCCACCACATCCTGACCATAAACAATTAAACCTAAAATAGCTGCTACAAGTCCTACGCCCACAATAAATTTCCCATTGACATAAGGTACCTTAAATTTAGAACGCTCCGAAATACCTGTATGATCCAGATACAATACGCCGCCACACACCAAAATAAAAGCGAAGAATGTACCTACACTGGTCAGATCCACAAAGAAATCCATCTTGAAGAATAATGCAGGTATACCTACCACCAAACCAGTAACAATGGTTGCAAAAGAAGGTGTTTTATACTTGGGGTGTATTTGTGAGAATTTCTTCCATAAAAGTCCGTCACGGCTCATCGTCATCCAGATCCGCGGCTGACCCAATTGATATACCAGCAAAGCACTGGTAATCGCAATTACCGAACTGACTGAAATAATCCCTGCCATAAAATCCAGCCCGTTTTTTTGAAAAACAAAGGCCAGCGGATCACTTACTTTTAACTCCTTATAGTTTACCATTCCCGTCAAAACGAGGGTAATTAATACATATAAAATGGTACAAATCACAAGGCAATAAATCATTGCACGAGGCATATCCCGTTGTGGATCTTTACATTCCTCGGCCGTAGTTGATATAGAATCAAATCCAATAAAAGCAAAAAACACAGCGGCTACACCACTTAAAACCCCTTTCATACCATTTGGTGCAAAAGGATCCCAGTTCTCAGGTTTTACGTAAAATGCTCCCGCAAAAATCACCAGCAACACCACCCCTATTTTCAGGATTACCATAATATTGCTCGCTGTGCGCGATTCGCGAATTCCTACATATACCAAGGCTGTTACCAATAGCGTAATTAATCCAGCCGGTAAATTAAAAATAATGGGCATGTCCCCTAAGCGTGGAGCAGCTTCAAAGGCACTGGCTGCCATACGCTCGTAGGTACTTAGTGATGCCGCACCGGATGTTTGAAGCTTTTGAAATGCTTCGGAGGCCGCAACGGGATTGATAGTGAGCCAACCTGGTAAGGTAATACCAAATCCTTTTAACATACTGACGAAGTATTCGGACCAGGAAATAGCGACCACCATATTGGATACTGCATATTCCAAAATAAGCGCCCAACCTATGATCCAGGCAAATAATTCACCAAAAGCCACATAGGCATATGTATACGCACTCCCCGATACCGGCACGGTGCTGGCAAACTGCGCGTACGCCAAAGCTGTAAAAACGCAGGCAACGGCCGTAAAGACGAATAGAAGCGACACCGCCGGTCCACCATTGTAACTTGCAAGACCAATTGTGCTAAAAATACCCGCACCCACAATGGCAGCTATTCCTAACGAGACCAGATCCCTTACTCCCAAAATTCTTGCCAACCCACCGCTTTCTCCGGCATTGGCGTCACGCATGATCTGGTCAACTGTTTTTTTACGAAATAGAGAAGTGTTTTTTTCCATTCAGGGATTAAAGTTAAATACGCACCGCCATTTGATGCGGCTGCAAAATTAATAATATTCTTTAAGCAACTGGTTATAAGATATAAAGTGTTCGAAATTGACTTATAAATCAAAAGAATACATACAATTAATCCAATATATCGATACTTTATACTTCAATTTACAATATCAACCTCCACATTCTACCATTTCCATGGCACAACATTTCATAATCATGCATTAAACCATATATTTACGAAACCTACAACCTAACCCCGACGCTTGTGATGAAAAGTATCGTAACTGCCATACTGGTATTTTTAACACTGCACCATATATCAGTCGCTCAAACAATAGCGTCGTATACCACGGCACAGGCTCATTCGCACAACGATTACGAACAAAATCGCCCTTTTAAGGAAGCGTACGATCAAAATTTTGGATCTATCGAAGCCGATTTATTTCTGGTAAATGACTCCTTATATACGGCCCACAACCGGGAGGATATAAAATCGGACCGAACATTCTACAAGCTTTACCTTCATCCTATTCTTACAGAAGTTAAAAAGAACAATGGAAGAATATATCCGATGGAATCGACCTCAATGCAGCTATTAATCGATTTAAAAACGCCGGCGGTAGAAACTTTAAAAGCACTTGTAGCTCAATTGACACCCTATAAAGAAATCCTTGCACCTAGAGGCAGTGTTAAAGTGGTGATTAGCGGCAACACGCCGGCCCCGGAAACCTATGACCTATATCCCGACTTTATTTACTTTGACGGACGGCCCGAGGTAGTCTATAACAGCGAACAACTCCAACGTATCGGGTTGATTAGTCAGTCATTTCAAAAATATTCAAAATGGAATGGAGAGGGTGACTTGCCCGAAAAAGACAAAAAATCCCTCAGCAAAGTTGTTGAAGAGGTTCATGGTAAAGGAAAAAAAATTAGGTTTTGGGCCACGCCTGACAACATCAACACCTGGAAGACCATGATGAGTTTGCAAGTTGATTTCCTCAATACAGATAAAGTGGAGCAAATGGGAAGCTACCTTCGAACGGCACCCCGATAGGACATTTGGATCGGAGAACAGTATTGCTTACAAAACTTATTTACGCCACTCAAGATGTCTGCACCTTCCTCAGTAACGCTCAAAAAAGTTTTAAAACCCATTCACGTCTGGTCCATCGCCGTTGGCTTGGTTATTTCTGGAGAATATTTTGGTTGGAATTATGGCTGGGGAGTTTCCGGAACTGTTGGATTCTTAATTGCCACGCTAATTGTAACCGTTCTTTATGTAACGTTTATTTTTAGTTTTACCGAACTCACTACCTCTATACCACAGGCGGGCGGCCCCTTTGCTTATTCCTATCGCGCTTTTGGTTGGTGGGGCGGCCTCATTGCCGGTTATGCCACGCTCGTAGAATTTTTAATAACGCCACCTGCCATTGCCTTCGCACTAGGAAGTTATACCAATTTCCTTTACCCCTCATTGTCGGTATTGCACGTTGCCTTTGCTTGCTATGTGATCTTTATTGGGATTAACTTGCTTGGCATTAAAGAATCGGCCACATTCTCATTGGTTGTAACCATACTTGCGGTTGCCGAACTACTCGTTTATATTGGCATCGCCGCGCCCCATTTTTCATATACCACTTTTGTTACCGAACCAATGCCCTTTGGCTGGCAAGGTGTTTTTGCAGCCTTACCTTTTGCCATTTGGTTTTACCTCGCCATCGAAGGTGTTGCTATGGTAGCCGAAGAAGTAGAGAATCCTAAAAAGACGATTTCCAGAGGGTACATATATGGCATACTGACGCTTGTAGCGCTAGCACTGGCCGTGATGATTTGTACAGGCGGAGCAGTTCATTGGCGACAGCTAAGTAATATAGATTATCCGCTACCTGCCGTTTTAGGACATATACTGGGGCGTGATTCCGGCCTCACACACCTTTTCGCCAGCCTTGGTTTATTTGGACTCATTGCATCCTTTCACGGCACCATCATTGGCTATTCCCGACAAATTTTTGCCCTTGCACGTAGTGGCTATTTGCCTTCGGTATTGGGCACGGTCAATGCCAGATTTCAGACACCACACTGGGCGCTTATTTCCGGCGGGATTATTGGCTGCATCGCCATTAGTTTAGGAAATACCAATCAGGTCATTATTATTGCCGCATTGGGCGCCGTGGTGATGTATATGATCAGCATGGTGGCTTTGCTGGTGCTTCGTAAAAAGAAACCTCATCTTGAACGCCCCTTTTCGGTTCCCTTTTATCCTATATTTCCGATTTTGGCTTTGATATTATCGGCAATATGCCTCATTGCCATCGTTTACTATCACTTCGTATTAAGCATCTGGTTTTTTGCAGGTTTTGCTTTGCTTGCCGCAGGATTTGTTATCATGGGGAAACACCGTTCATAAATACAACTTTGTGAAGCTTCCTATACACCCATACGTTGTATTGTACTACGTAATAAGGGATCGCATTTTCTTTATACTCTTATTGTAAAAACCTATAATTTTAACATTCACACAATATTTCCAATACAGAAACCCGCTCAGTACTAACCTTTAATTAGAAATAGTTAATTTTGACCGTTATCTGATCAATTGTGTAACAGTTGTCCATGTACCTGGTAAACCCGAATTGGTTTCTGAAATGAATATATTAATAGTCGAAGACGAAAATATTATAGCCAAGCATCTTCAGTTTACGCTTCAGAGCTTTGGTTATAAAGACAATGAAATCGCTACTGATTTCCAGAGTGCCCTTGAATTACTTCAGACCAAGGTGTATGATCTGGCCATCATCGACATTAATTTAAATGGTTTCCAAACTGGAATTGAAATAGGCGAGTATATCAATGCACACCTCAAAATGCCATTTATATACCTGACCAGTCATGAAGAAATGGCCATCGTCAATGCTGCGCTGCAAACTGCGCCCTACGCCTTTCTGAACAAACCATTTCAAAAAATTGCAGTTTACACCACATTGAAACTAGCCCTGAGTGATGCGAAAAAAGAGGTAGTAAAAGGTGCCGATGTGCCGGTGATCAAGGATGCGCTATTTATCAAGGAAAGACACACTTTTTACAAAATCTTGCTGGCAGATCTTTTATATATCCGCAGTGACGATAATTACCTTGAATTGCATACAACCAAAAGACGCTATACGATTCGTGAAACTCTGAAAAATATCATTGGCCAACTGCCGGAAGATATTTTTTTCAGAGCGCACAAATCTTTTATCATCAACCTCAATGAGATTTCCAGTAACCTTTCTACCATCAACTATACCCATGTGATTATTGATGATGTTGAAATACCCATTACTACCGACAACCGTTTGGAATTACTAAGCCGCATTAAAACATTTTCCTAAACGGCACACGTATCACGGATAAAGCAAATACTTTTCTCTTGCTTTTTTAAAGTCGGACAATCCTGGTTCCCAGCTTTTGCGTATAGTTTCCTCTGATGCTCCGGCAATAATCTGCTTTTTCAAATTTTCTGTTCCCGCCAACTTATCAAAATCGTTCATTTGTTTACTGAAACTCTTGTCGAAGAACTTTTCCTTTTCCGGATATGCCTTATATAACTCCATAAGCCATTTCAGATTAAGCTGCTTGGTTTTGCGCAGTGCAGCTATATCCACTTTTCTCAAATCTAAACCATAACATTCCTGATTCTGGTGCAATGGAGTTTCGCTCATGCCTTTAATACTTTGTGGCTTAAACGAAAACGAATATTTTCCTTTTAGCATAGGCGCACCTAACACGGTAAATGGCATGTAGGTACCTCTTCCCTGGCTCAAAATAGTTCCTTCAAATAAACAAACATCGGGATACAACATAATGGATTGCTGCGTATTCAAATTGGGAGATGGCAACACAGGCAACGTATAGGGCATTTGGTGATTATAATTGGCAAGTTTTACAATTTTCAATTTACACTTCACCTTATTAGGCAACCACCCTTCACCATTGATCATCTGCGCAAATTCACCCATCGTCAGGCCATGACTAATGGGAATTGGATACATTCCAATTCCTGAATGCAAATGATCTTCCAGAATGGGGCCGTCAATTAAAAATCCATTGGGGTTGGGCCGGTCTAAAAGAACCATCTCCTTGTTATTCTCTGCGCACGCCTGCATCACATGCCCCAAGGTATTGATATAGGTATAAAACCGAACACCAACATCCTGAATATCAAACACCAATACATCGATCTTAGCCAATTGCTCAGAAGTAGGTTTCTTCAACTTTCCATAGAGTGATATAGCCGGAATACCCGTTTTAGCATCCACGCTGTCGTTCACTTTATCCCCCGCGCTCGCATTACCTCTAAAACCGTGTTCAGGGCCAAAGATCATCACCACGTTTATACCCCTGGCTACC
>CALGRQ010000185.1 GCA_937880795.1 uncultured Dyadobacter sp.
CGTGCGTCAAAACCCACACTTCCTGAGTTATCCTTCTGATCATTTCCTCCCGCAAAAAGGTACGGCAATTGATCCGAAACAAAGAATCGTCTAAATGCGCTGATGTTCTCTGAATTTGCCTCGAATTGCTCATAGGCTAAAAATGCAGAGAGATTATGCGCTCCTCCAAAAGTTTTGGTATAATCCATTTTAAAGTTGAAGGTCTTTGAAACCGACTTCCCGAAGCCATCTGTAAGCCTGGGTTCGGCGACTCCTTTTTTGTTGGCGATCAAAAAGGCACTTCCGTCTTCAACGCCCGTGTTACCCTCGCTTAGATAAGCCTCTTTGTTAAAGGAATATAGGTAGAATGGTTTTTCGAAAAGTTTGTTATTCGAAAAAAACATATCGTAGGCAAAGTAGGTATTGAAGGTTAACTCTTTGATCCACGGATTACTTATTTCAAAATTAAAAATGCTGTTGATCCGATTTTGCTCATTTTTCGAAAATCCAACTTTGTCAGAAGCCATGACCATCGGTTGAAAACCATACTCAATGTCTGGTCCAGGTAAACCGTTGGGATATAGCGCAAATTGCGTGGGCAAAGAGCGACGAATGGTTTGAAAAACGTTGGTCGATGACATCGCCGATGCTTCTCTGATTTCCTTTGCGCCACTCAAATCAACACGTACACCCAGGTATTTATTGACCTTAAAATCAATGTTCGTTCTTAGATTATAACGATTGAAAGATGTATTCGAATTTTTATAAATTCCTTCGTCCACATGGGTACCAAACGACGTAAAGTAATTGACCTTTTCACCTCCCCCACTTACCGATACGTTGTGGTGACGGGTAATACTACTTTTCCGCAACGATTCCTTATACCAATTGGTGTTAGGATGTGTCCAGGGCGACTCCCCTGATCTAAACTTTTTAACATCTTCCTCAGAATAAAGCATGTTGCTTTCTGCCACACCTCTATACGATTGATTTTCACGGATCATTTCTGCATAGGTGGCTGCATCGGCCATTTCGGGTAATTTTACCGGGCTCAATCGTCCTTCGTAAAAATTATAGTCGACGCGTGTTGGGGTGTTGGCTTTACCCCGTTTGGTAGTTACCAAAATAACACCATTGGCGGCTCTTGCTCCATATATGGCCGCAGATGCATCTTTTAGTACAGAAATATTGGCAATGTCGTCCGGATGAATGGAGTTCAGGTCGCGCCCAGGTATCCCATCCACAACGATCAGCGGAGAGTTGTTCCCCAATGTTGCATTTCCACGGATACGAATTGTACCCTGGTCACTGCCAGGTTCCCCACTACTCTGCATGATGGTTGCTCCGGGTAACTTCCCTGCCAAAGCGTTGGAAACGCTTCCTACCGGCGACGACTTAATGGATTCGCTAGATACCGTACTAACAGAGCCTATCAGACTTTCCTTCTTGGTGGTTCCGTATCCAATTACGATCATTTCGTCCAGCACAGATACGTCGCTGAGCAAAGCAACCCGGATGATTGAACTGGCAGAGGATACCGTCACCTCCTGGGTTATATACCCGATATACGACACCACAAGTATATTCTTACCCGATTCCGGAACAGAAACTTCAAAGGATCCATCATCTTTCGTAATAGTACCACGCGTGGTTCCTTTAAGCACTATACTCACGCCTGGTAGTCCCTCACCCTTGTCATCTGTTACATGGCCTTTTACTGCAACATCTGCATTTGTTTGAAAATTATTATCTCCCGTATTTATCTGGGCACTTCCAATCGGTTCACCTACGCTTAAAACGATACGATTATTGACAATTTTATAAGAAACCTTATCCGGCTTGAACATCACATCCAGAATTTCTGCCGCGCTCTTTTGCTCCATTTTTAGCGATATTTTTCGCGTCAGAGGAACTAACTTAGATGTATATACGAACTTCAAATTGGCTTTACTTGAAAGCTCATCCAGCGCCGTCTTTATATCCATCCGCGTAAAATGAACGGACACTGGTTTTCGTAATAATTCCTGGGCGCTTGTATCCAGACCGCTGGCAAAACCCGTTGCGAGCAAAATCAGCATCGCATTCAACACGGATAGTCTCAATACATACCCGAGATGGGTCATTGTCTTACTTCGTTTTTTCATAAATGGTCATTCTGGGTTTAGTACAATAGGCAATACGATTCTAACCTTCCAAAAATTGAAGGCCTGTTATTATTCACGATAATTAGGTTATATAGGAAGGGTTACCTCATTATTTCTTATTTAGCAAAATTAAAACTAATAAACACCTAACGTTTGGCCGACGCTTCACACCCACTACCTGTGATCAATACCGACGCGCCCGTGACTTCGTAATGGGCATTCAATATGGCACTAATAATTTCCAATTTTTCGTAAAGCGAGTCCTTTGACAAATCGGCCGTTATCGGGCATGCTAACATTTGGTCATTGCTGAGTGTAATCTCAATACCATACGCTTCTTCCAGCTTTTCCAGAACCATCCTCACCGGGCTTTCATCAAAGTTAAACGCCTGCGGCTTCAAATATTCCCTATGGTTATCCAAGATCACGGGGTTTTCTACCAACCCTGTTACATAATGTTCACTATCTTTAAAGAAAGTCACCTTTTTATTCGGTGTAAGCACCACCCTGTTTTCTCCCGACTCCCCCTTACTATCCGGTTGAGAAGCCTTCTCCACCACCACCTTGCCTGTAACCACAGCTACTTCCGTCCCGCCCGATTCAGAAATGGCCTTAACATGAAAACTCGTTCCCAATACG
>CALGRQ010000186.1 GCA_937880795.1 uncultured Dyadobacter sp.
CGTCTGGCAAATCATTGGCTTCGTATATTGAAAAGTATACGTTAATCCTGATTGCTGGTAATTCGGGAATAATTCGTTTAATATCATTCCGATTTAGGGTCAATAGCTCTGATAAGTTTAACTACTCTCAGCCATTTTGTAACTTTATATAATGAACCAAGAAATAGCAGTCATATTTGACATGGATGGCGTCATTTGCCATACCAATCCCTATCATTCCATCGCTTTTCGTCAGTTTTTTGCGAAGCGTAATCTTAATCCTACCGATGCGGAATTTGCTGAACATATGTTTGGTAAAAGTAACCGTTACATTTTAAACCATTTTTTACAGCGGGAGATCGACGGGGAGGAGCTTTTGGCTATGGAAAATGAAAAGGAAAGTCTATTCCGGGAAATCTACGAGCCTTCGATTGAGCCTATTGCTGGGATTCTGGATTTTATACAAGATCTCGAAAGTAATGGAACACGATTAGGAGTAGCCACCTCCGCGCCGCGGGCTAATTTGGATCTGATAATGACCAAAGTCCGGATTTTGGATAAACTAGGGTCTGTGTTGGCCAGTGAAAATGTGTCTAAGCATAAGCCCGATCCTGAGGTTTACCTTAAATCAGCTGCGAACCTGGGTCTTTCTCCGGATCAATGCGTGGTATTTGAAGATTCGTTCTCCGGTGTTTCTGCTGCTTTGAATGCAGGCATGCGTGTTGTGGGTGTACTTAGTTCGCATACTGCTGAGGAATTACCACCTTGCAACTTATATATCGACAATTATAACGAAATGTCGTTTGATCGTATTCGGAGTTTATTCTGAAAAAATGGGATGAAAAAAGGGTCGTTACAGCTGTAATGCTCCTTTTTTCACTTTTACATCAAAAGCGCCCGTCATTACTTTCTCATTGCGTTTGACTTGTAAAAATATCCGATAGCGACCTTCTTTTGGGAATGTAAAAGGGAAAGAAATCAGGCTTCCATGATCCATACCCACCATGCCATTTTCTCCAAGATCATACATACCCATTTCAGTCATCAGGAATTCCTCCCTTTCGAGTACTGATTTTCCTTTAAGAAGAGCCAGGTGCTGGTCAACACTATCGCGGAACGCGGTTCCGGTTAATTTGGTGTGAGCCATACCATTTTTTAAAAGCCTTTCTGTCACCGCAGGAAATGTACCGGAGGGGTGCAAATGGTTGTATACGGAACCGTCCGACTTCACCACGACCAAATGTCCCATGATACCCAGGTAGGGTTCGGGCAAGCATGCGCTACCATCCGGATTGTATATTTCAAAGTCTAGATTATACGCTCGGCCTGCTTCGAGCGCCTGGTCTGGTCTACCGGCCCATACAGCATATGACCCGTCTTTAAAAACCGTTTTGGTTCCGGGCTTGCCACAAATGATAATGTCTGCATCCGCAGAGGCATTTCCCGGAGCGTTGATTGGATCGGTGATGACAAAAGTATCCTCGGTGTATTCTGAGTTGGCTTCTCTTTTTGAACCTAAGTTTCCAATGATCAGGGTATCTGTAATGGTTTCAGAAATACCATTTTGGAATACGATATCGGCATAGACCAGATATTTCCCAGGGGGAAGTTGTGGTAAGTTGGCTTCAAAAGTTGTACTGTCTTTTCTCTCAGGATGCAAATGTGCAAATGCATCCAGGGTGGGGGTGCGTAACAGAAAAGCATGCATGAGTTTCCCGTGGTCGGGTATAAGCATGTGAATGGATTTCCCTTTTTTCTGAGAGACCCCGTGGGTTGTATCCAATTTGATTTGCAAAACAGAAAGACTGTCTCCTATGATCACAGATGAATTTCCACGTAGCGGATAATTGTCTTCACTTTTATGATTTTTCCACATAAAACTGGTGCCGTATAACATAAAGGCTAGTCCAAGCACTCCAAGGGCAATACCCTGATATCTTTTCTTTTCGCAAAAACTGAAATTGGGGGTTGTTACAAGAGTCAGCAAAAGGATACCCAATAAAAGGAGTCCAATATTCAGGATAATGGAGGAGTTTTCCTGACCACGGTTGACTTTTACAGGAATAGTAATTTCTCCAACGCCTTTACTACCCACTAATTTAAGTTGTATAGCTGTGGATCCAGATGTCGTGAATTGCACTTCTCCTTGAAACTGACCAGCTTGCTTCTTAACGTCTCGGAGTTTTTTGTAATCGGTAGAATCACTATTCGGAATGGGGAAATTGAGAGTACGGGCCTCAACGCGTACAATACCAAGAGTTTCCACCTGAACGTATATCTTTCCTTTCCCTGGTGTAACCTTTGGCGGTTGCACGTCTACCAATACCTTATATTCTCCGGCCTGCCCGTGCATTTGCACACCGGTATTTCCGAATTGGGCATAGGCTATTGGGCTGAGAAGGGTAAGGAAAAGAAGAAAAAATATTTTGTTCATTGGTGCATTTTATACAATCCGCCAAAAGTATGGGATTAAAAGCGAATAACCCGGAATGATCTCTGTAAGAAGAACGGATAGGTATAGAAAATGGTTTATTCAGTTCAGAAGGGGCGCATTGCCTTTACAAATCTTCCTTTAAAGTAGTTTGAAAAAAGGTTGTCCTCACGAACGCCCTTCGAGGTAGATGCGTGAATGAACATAATTTCATCTCCATTTCGTACATCGGTTACAATTCCTGCATGGGAAACATACCCTTCTTTACCGGCCTCCGGAACAAAAAATACCCAGTCTCCTGGTTTAAGTTCTTTTATACTCCCCACTTCTGCACCAAATTCTGACTGTTGCCATGAAATTCTTGGAACTTTAACCCCGATTTCAGAGTACACGGAGCAGATTAATCCAGAACAGTCTATACCATTTTTATCATTACCACCCGACCGATACGGAGTGCCATAATAAGTACGGGCTACTTCAATAATCTTGAGAACTTCGGAGCTATATACACCTGTCGGACGGGTATATGTTGGTTGTGAACGAGCACTTTGATGGTTAGTTGCTGGCTTAGAAGTACTTTTCCTAACGGGGGCTTTGGCCGTACTTCTCGTGGTATTTGAACGGTAACCAGGATTTCTTGATGCCGAAGAAGGGCCCTTTCGCAGTGTGTCGCAGGATGTTAATAGGATTACTGTAACTAAAAAAGGCAACAGGTATTTGGTAATGTCTTTGATCATGGGCAAGAATTTAGCCGGCAAACTTTAATATACAAATAACGATACTTCTTCCAAAAATTGTAGAAACCTTCTTTAAAAGAATGAAAAGCCTGGTTTATTCCGAATTGTAGGAGTTTGGGTATTTTGAAAAATCAGTGTAAAAATTATGTCACTGCCCGCTTTGTCAGTAGTTTTGTTGTTAGGCGCGGGTGTATACACATGCGTCTGCCACTTTTTAAATTTTAAGTACTGTATATCTAGATGAAAATCATTTGTGTGGGTCGTAATTATGCCGACCATATAGCTGAACTGAACAACGAACGTCCCGATTCTCCTGTCATTTTTTTAAAGCCAGAAACAGCCCAAATACGCTTAGGCGAACCCTTTTTCTATCCTGACTTTTCGAAGGATATTCATCATGAAGTGGAGTTGGTTGTGAAGATCAATAAGGTGGGTAAAAATATAGAGGAGCGTTTTGCCCACAAGTATTATGATGAAATCGGAATCGGTATCGATTTTACAGCGCGTGATGTACAGTCGGAGCTTAAAAGCAAAGGTCTTCCATGGGAATTGGCCAAGGCTTTCAATGGTTCGGCGCCGGTCTCTGATTTTGTCCCCATTTCTGATTTTGAGGATATACAAAACCTAAATTTTAGCCTAGATGTCAATGGAGAAACGCGGCAGTCGGGCAACTCCTCCATGATGCTTTATCGCATCAATTATTTGATTTCGTTCGTTTCTAAATATTTTATGCTCAAAAAGGGCGATTTGATTTTTACTGGAACGCCAAAAGGAGTGTCTTCTGTACAAATAGGAGATAAGTTAACGGCTTCTATTGAAGGCAAGAAGATGCTGGAATTATTCGTTAGATAGTTAGCAGCTCACATTTTATAAGGGCCGAATGGCCGATTATTCTTACACTTCGTTTCATGCTTATATATTTTCGGACATTCGTCCGCGTCTTTTTATTATTCGTTGGTTTTTCCGGTATCACGTTACCGTTGCATGCGCAAAAATTATCGTATCCCCAGGGTTATTACCAGTTTCCGATTATGCCTGGCTTACCCAATTCGCTTGCAGGCGGTTTGGGAGATTTGCGCACAAACCATTTTCATGCCGGAGTGGATATCCGCACACAACAAAAAGAAGGCTTGTCGGTATATGCCGCCGCCGAGGGATATGTATATAAAGTGGCCGTTCAGCGTAGTGGCTATGGGAATGTGATCTACTTGCGGCATCCAAACGGTCAAACAACGCTATATGGCCATTTGTTAACATTTAGCTCAAAACTGGCCGCCTATGTGCGAGAGGAGCAATATAAGAAGCAAAGCTTTGAAATTGATCTTTTTCCTGAACCAGGCCAGTTTACTTTCCGAAAGGGAGAGGTCATTGCACTTTCTGGGAATACGGGCGGTTCGGCGGGACCTCATCTTCATTTCGAGATCAGAGATTCAAAAGATAGTTTTTTGAATCCGTTGTTTTTCGGTTTTAAAGAGATAAAAGATGTCGCTCCCCCTAAGTTTGTAAACATGGCCATTCGGCCGATGGACATCAATGCGCGGGTAAATGGTCAGTTTGATCGTCAGGTATATACACCTGTGAAGCAGAAAGATGGTTCGTATAGAATTGGGCAAACCATTAGTGCGACAGGGTTGATCGGCTTAGACCTAGCCGCTTATGATCAGATGACGGGTACTGGGTTCCGTTATGGTTTACAATGTATAGAGATAAAAATGGATGGGCGAGAGGTGTTTTCTTACAATATGGAAATCTTCCCAAACGCAGCTACCCGAGACTATAATAATCTGATTGATTATGAAACGGAGCAGAATGGCGGTCAACGCTTTTTGAAATGCTATGTGCCTGATGGCAACACGTTCGACCTGTACAAAACGGATTTACTCAAAGGAAAGCTGGCTATTTCAGATACGCTCATACACGAGGTGAAAATCAGAATATCGGATTCCTATGAGAATTTTACGGAGTTGATTTTTGAGATTAAGGGTGAGAATGCAGAAACCGAATTGCCCGTTTTTGATCATGAAGTTAACCCGGAATGGGTTGATACAGACGTTCGTGAAAATACTTTGGTAGTGAAGGCAAAAAACTACCGTAGCCCCGTCCCTCATGCAACTTTATTTGTTCAGGGTAAGGCTGTTAAGGTGGAACCGGATTTTTTTGAAAAGGAGCATGCTGTTTTTCTAACCGATTTAAGGAAGTTTATGCCCGATTCGGTTCAAATTGGTAAAACCGTGGTCAATACATATTTGCGAACCCAGATTTTTGCCGGCAATAAAGCGTTGTATAAGGGTCAGAATTGGTCTGTTGAATTTAAGCCGACCAGTCTTTTTGATACCTTGTTTGTGACAGGCCGGCAACATTTGAACTTTATTACCATTAATCACAAAGGAATTGCTCTCAAAGATGGAATAACGATATCGTTTGTTCCGGAAAAAGTGCCTGAAAATAAAGAACATGTACATGTTTATAAATATGTAAACGGAGATTATCGATTTGTAGGGGGTGTATGGAATGGCGATGAAATTAAATTTGAAACGAGGGAATTGGGAACCTTCGTTGCTATGCAGGACACCATTCCACCAAGAATCAATTTGTTGGAACATAGCTCTACGAGGATACGGGGCTATATTAGCGATGCTACATCCGGTATTTCTCACTATCGGGCCAAAATTGGGGGAGAGTGGGTACTTATGAATTTTGATAGCAAAAGAGGCTATATATGGTCGGAGAAAATAGATGTTACCAAACCGTTTGAGGGGGAACTGGAATTAGAAGTGACCGATGGGGCAGGAAATACCACTATCTTGCAAACCGAATTAAAAGAACCGGTGGTTAAAAAAGTGAATAGTAAAAGAAAACACAAGTAGTTTATGAATCTTCAAGTAGGGGACAAAGCGCCGGCATTCAGTGCCAAGGATCAAAATGGGAACACCGTGAAGTTGTCGGACTTTGAAGGAGAAAAAGTAATTCTTTATTTTTACCCTAAGGATAGTACACCCACTTGTACTGTTCAGGCCTGCAATATCAGAGATAACCACGCAGATTTTAAAAAGAAGGGCTATACAGTATTGGGAGTAAGCGTAGATACGGTAAAATCACATCAGAAATTTAGTGCGAAGCACGATTTGCCATTTCCATTGCTAGCCGATCCTGAGCATGAAATGGTGAATGCCTATGGGGTTTGGCAGGAGAAAACTACCTTTGGGAAAACGTACATGGGAACGGTGCGCACTACCTTTGAAATTGACGAAAAGGGTGTTATTTCACAAATAATTACAAAAGTGGAGAGTAAAAGACACGCTGATCAAATTTTTAGTAAAACTGATTAATAAATAGTCATATTGTAAATCTGATAAATACCAAATTTACATTCTTTTAAAGCAGCGAATCCGCAAGAAAAATTTATAAAAATGGAAATTGAAAAGTTAGAGAAAGTAGCATCCCAGGTTCGTAGGGATATTGTCCGCATGGTGCATGGATGTCAGTCGGGTCACCCGGGTGGATCCTTGGGTTGTACCGAGATTTTGGTGGCACTGTATTTTGAGCAAATGAAGCTTAAAGAACAGAATGGCAAACCCGTATTTGATATGGATGGTGCTGGCGAAGACTTGTTCTTCTTATCGAATGGTCACATTTCTCCGGTATGGTATAGCGTTTTGGCACACAGAGGATATTTCCCAAAGGAAGAGCTAGCTACATTTAGAAAACTTAATACACGTCTTCAAGGGCACCCAACCACGCACGAGCATCTGGAAGGTATTCGAATTGCATCGGGTTCTCTCGGACAGGGATTGTCTGCGGCTTTGGGCGCTGCCATGGCTAAAAAATTGAATAAGGACGATCGTTCTGTTTTTGTATTGATGGGTGATGGTGAGCAGCAGGAAGGACAGGTTTGGGAAGCAGCACAGTTTGCGGCACACCATGAAGTGGATAACCTAATTGCCATTATAGATTTGAACGGACAGCAAATCGACGGTCCTACTTTGAAGGTAATGAACAACCGCGATTTAGGTAAAAAATATGAAGCCTTTGGATGGGAAGTGATTTCTGTTGAAGAGGGCAACGACATGGCTGCTGTGGTGAAAGGTCTATATGAAGCCAAAGGAAGATTGGGACATGCACGTCCTATTATGATTTTGCTTCATACAGGAATGGGCTATGGTGTTGACTATATGATGGGAACACACAAATGGCACGGTACTGCTCCTAATGATGAGCAACTAGCAGTAGCACTTGCTCAGTTGGAAGAAACTTTGGGAGATTATTAAGATACAGCCTGATTCGTTCACAGATATAGATATTAAGTTATAATGAAAAAATACACTTTCACAGAAAAGAAAGATACCCGTTCTGGATTTGGAGCAGGTATGCATATATTGGGACAGCAAAATCCAAACGTAGTGGCTCTTTGCGCTGACCTTGTTGGTTCACTTAAACTAGAACCTTTTATTAAAGAAAACCCTGAGCGTTTTGTTCAGTGCGGGATTTCGGAAGCGAATATGATCGGAGTTTCGGCTGGGTTAACCATTGGTGGTAAAATTCCTTTCGCAACAACATTTGCAAACTTTGCAACGGGTCGTGTTTATGATCAAATTCGTCAAAGCGTTGCTTATTCCAATAAAAATGTAAAGATCTGTGCATCTCACGCAGGATTGACTCTTGGGGAAGACGGAGCTACGCACCAGATACTTGAAGATTTAGGAATGATGAAAATGTTGCCAGGTATGACGGTAATTAATCCTTGTGATTACAACCAGACTAAGGCTGCTACTATTGCCATTGCCGAGCACGAAGGTCCTGTTTATTTACGTTTCGGACGTCCGGTAATTCCAGTGTTTACAGATCCGGATCAGAAGTTTGAGATTGGTAAAGCATGGATGGTAAACGAAGGCACGGATGTAAGTATTATTGCAACGGGTCATATGGTATGGGAAGCTATACAAGCCGGCGAAATGTTGGAGGCCGAAGGTATAAACGCTGAAATTATCAACATTCACACCATTAAACCTCTGGACGAAGAAGCTATTCTGAAATCGGTTGAAAAAACAGGTTGCGTAGTTACGGCAGAAGAGCATAACCGTTTGGGAGGACTAGGTGATAGTGTAGCCCAGGTTTTAGTTAAAAACAAGCTTGTTCCGCAAGAATATGTTGCAGTAGACGACAGCTTTGGAGAGAGCGGTACACCGGCACAATTGATGGAAAAATATGGCTTAACCGCAAAAGATATTGTCGCGGCGGCTAAACGTGCTATGGCCCGTAAATAATCGAATGAAATAAATGGAAGTTGCTATGCTTCCTTAATAGAGTCTTGTAAAAGCAAATTTTTTGCGCTTTACAAGACTCTTTATATTTGCCGGAATTCGTAAAATAATGTATACTTGAATCGGCTGAGTCACGAGGCCATGCATACAGGATGGTAAACTCTTCTGGTTTTACCCTGTAATTATTTAACAGGTTCACATTTTTACATGTCCGACGAAGAGTTATTAAGTTTGTTTCAAGATCCGGAAACGCGTAGAAACGCTTTCAATCAATTGGTACGCAAGTATCAACAGAAGGTATATTGGCTTGTTCGGAAAATGGTGGTAGATCATGACGATGCAAACGACATTACCCAAGATGTTTTTATAAAAGCCTGGACAGCGCTGGAAAGTTTTAGGGGTGATGCAAAACTTTATACCTGGCTGTACCGTATTGCGAGCAATGAAGCTATCAATTTCCTGAATAAAAAAAGGAAGCGTTTTTTTATTCCCATCTACGATGTTGAGAATGAATTGAGCGAAAAACTCGAGGCAGATCCAGACCTCAGTGGTGACTTAATTCAGCTTAAATTACAAAAGGCTTTACTGAAATTGCCAGAAAAGCAGCGCCTGGTTTTCAATTTGAAATATTATGAAGAGCTTCCCTACGAAGAGATTTCTGAGATCACCGGAACATCCGTTGGGGCATTAAAAGCTTCTTATCATTGGGCTACCAAAAAAATTGAAGATTATTTAAACGATACAGATTAAACCTTCGATAGGTTATTGTGTCAAAGCAGTATTAATAAAGAAATTTAAAAAGTCATGGATGATAAGCGCATACGGTTGGAAGATCTGAAAAGGGAAACACCTTTTTCTGTACCGGATGATTATTTTGACAAATTACCCCAAATGATCCAGTCAAGGATTGTTTCGGAGCCTGCTCGCAAGCCTTTAATAGGATGGTCGTGGCAACGGTCAGCAGCGCTGGTTTCTGCCATGTCGTTGATATTTGTATTGGTGTGGTTTACCGTTCCTGAACGCCAGGGAGCGTTGGGTGAAGAGCCTTTGGCGAATATTAGTGACGCATCGATTGTTGCTTATTTACAGGAACAAGATATGAGTTATGATGACCTGAGTGAGCATAGCACCGTACAAAAGGCATTTGATGCCGATTCTACCATGATGAATTATTTGGACGATTTGGATAGCCACTTTATTCGTCAGCAAATATTAGATTTTGATTTAAAAGAGACCATCTGACCCTAACAAATACCGAGATGAACGCAAAACATTTAAAAAAATTAAAATATCGAATAGGGTTTCTTTTTTTACTGACGATGACCCTGGGTACAGCAAATGCCCAGCGTAGGTCGGAAGAAGAAATGCAAAAAATACAAGATGCCAAGGTGGCCATCATTACCAACAGGCTGAATCTGACTGCCGAACAATCTGGTGGTTTCTGGCCTGTTTATAACGAGTATAGCCAGAAACGCCGTGATATAACCCGAGCGCAACGTAGAATCATTAATAATAAAAAGGCGGAGGGTAAGACAGACGAACAAGTATTGGGTAACCTGAAAGAGGTCCAGGAATTAAAGCAGAAAGAACTTGATCTGGAAAAGGAATATCAGAATCGTTTTCTTAAAGTCATTACGGCAAACCAAGTAATAGAACTATACAAGGCTGAGAAAACCTTTAACGATATGCTTCTACAACGATTGAGACAGCGTCCGGAAGGAAATTAAAACCTATCATATCGACTTATTACCCTTAATATAATCCCGTAACGTTACTGTTGCGGGATTTTTTTTAATGCAAGAGAGGTCGAATTTTCGCAAATCCGACCTCTCGGTGGTAATTAATATATATGGCGTAATCTTAATGGCCTCCCACTACTGAAACACCTTTTATACCTTTGGTTTCTACTGTAATATTCCGTTGAACCGCCCCATGGTCTTTAAAGTCCTGAATAATTTCCAGAACGTCATAATCAATATTGACAGACTTACTGCCGTCAATGATCACGGTGGAGTTCGAAGGAAGGTGGTCTAACGTAAGACCGATACTGCCCTTATTAAGGAAAGTAACTTCTTCTGAAAGAACCAACGTGATAACCTCGCCATCGCGATGCTCTTCTTTCTTATAGTGATAAGAATGTTTGTAGTTCTTTCTCAGGATAAAGTAGATGGCGACCACCATACCTATCGCAATTCCTTTTAAGAGATCCGTACACAGAATAGCAATAACAGTTACTATAAAAGGAAGAAACTGGTCTTTACCCAACTGATACATACCCTTGTAAAGAGAGAATTTAGAGAGTTTGTAGCCTACCATTAAAAGAATGGCAGCCAAACATGACAATGGTACATAATTCAAATACTTAGGAATGATGATTGCCGACAGTAGCAAGATTACACCGTGAATAACGGTTGCCATTTTGCTTTTTCCACCTGAAGCAATGTTGGCGGAACTTCTTACGATTACCTGAGTGATCGGTAAACCACCAATCAGACCAGATGTAAGGTTACCTACTCCCTGCGCAATAAGCTCTCGGTTGGTTGGCGTATTCCTTTTTAAAGGATCCAACTTATCCGTGGCTTCAACCGATAGGAGGGACTCCAAACTGGCAACAATAGCAATTGTAATAGCTACTGTATATACATCGACATTAGTCAATGCTGAGAAATCAGGGGTCTTAAAAAAGCTCAAAAACTCATTCACATTGGTGGCAACCGGTAACTGAACCAGGTGCTCTCCGGCAAGCGACCACTCGGGGGCTACCGATATAAACAGCATATTCAGGAAGGTACCAATCAATACGACGAAAAGAGCACCAGGCAAAAACTTAAAGAGCTGGATCTTTTTCATGAATGGTTTGTCGAACAAAATCAACAAGGCAAGAGATACCAATGAAATGATAATGGCACCCATGCTGGTATAGTCCAGGGCATTGATTAGCTCAGTGAATGTATTTTGTCCATCATTTTGAACAAAAGCTTCATCGCCCATATAGTCCGCATCATACCCAAGAGCATGAGGGATTTCTTTAAGAATCAACGTAATACCAATGGCTGCCAACATCCCCTTGATCACAGATGAAGGGAAATAATAACCAATGATACCTGCTTTAAGGAAACCTGCAATAATTTGAAGAATACCTGCTATAACAACAGCAAGCAAAAAGGATTCAAAGCTGCCCAAAGTTTCCAGCGCAGTTAATACGATTACGACCAAGCCCGCAGCCGGACCGGAAACGCCTAATGCGGAACCGCTCAGTAAGCCGACCACTATACCACCTACTACACCGGCAATGATACCGGAAAATAGAAGGTCGGAACGGCCAGTTGAAGCGAGCGCCACCCCCAGACAGAGCGGTAGGGCCACAAGGTATACCACCAAACCTGCCGGGAAATCGTATTTAAGATTAGAAAACAAATTATTCTTACTAGCTGACATTGTGTAGTTATGATAATTTAAACGATTAGCGTATCGGAGTGTTAGCTAGCTCTATTGCAGAGTGTAGTCTAAATCGAATTTATAAACCGATTCCACCTTACTGATATCCCCAACTGAAATGTTCATATCTTTCAAAAGACCGGTATGAACATCATAAATTACACCGTGAACTTGAAGTTGCTTTCCATTTGCCCAAGCATTTTGCACGATAGACGTTTTAGTTAAATTGAAGACCTGCTCCTGTACGTTTAATTCAACGAGGCGGTTAAATCGGTCATCTTCGTTTTCGATGGCATCAAGTTCTGCTTCATGAAGACGATAAACATCTTTAATGTTACGCAACCAGTTGTCAATTAAACCAACTTGCTTATTACCCATAGCGGCCTTAACACCACCGCACCCATAGTGTCCTACAACCATTACATGTTTTACACCCAATACATTCACCGAATAATCGAGTACGCTTAGCATGCTCATATCCGTGTGTACGACCATGTTGGCAATGTTGCGGTGAACAAAAATATCACCGGGAGCTGTACCTGTTACGTCGTTGGCGGGAACACGGCTGTCGGAGCAACCAATCCACAAAAATTCAGGACTCTGTCCTTGCGCTAGGTTAGAGAAAAATTGCTCATCGCGAGTTGTTGTATCTAAAACCCACTTCTTATTGTTATCGAATAATTTCTTATATGACCTGATCATTATCTTTTTCTTTAAAAATTAATATTAAAAATTGATTTTGTCTATGCGTGGTATAAGCGGTATTCTCCCGTGATTGATAAATGGGAAAAAAGTTTTAACCGTTACGTAAGCACAGTTCGAGAAAAGTGGAAGTAATCAGGCCAGCTCCGGAGGCGGATAGAGGAGATTTTTAAAAATCTCAGTTTCGATTTCGGTGGCGTAAGAAAATACAGCTTTAAGAAGGATGTGTGCTGTATTGCATTGAAGTTGTAGAGAAGATGGGACAACTTGTTTGTCGTCTACCAATTTTTCAATTTCTGCTTTTTCACAATCGCAGTTGTCAGAAGTACAAGCTTCCATAATCTTCACATCAGTCAACAGCAGGCTTGTTACATCTGTTGACTTACAGATGAAAAAGACCGTTAGTAGTATGAGGCAAAGATTTTTCAAGGAAAAAACAGTTATTTTTTTATAAAACCAATCGTTAATTAAAAACGTTCAAAATAAAGAAACTGATATTTGAATATTATTAGAATTGGTTGATTGTCAGTTTTAAACTTCTTGGAATTCTGATAAAAAAAGGGATGTAATAATACATCCCTCATCGTATTTTTAAGGTCTCCAGCCTTTTTCATGGTTTTCTAACCAGCGCCCAACTAAGAATGCTGAAAGCAGTAAAACCACGTAAAAAACTATCATGATAATCGTCATTCCCATAAAAGTATCTGATTTACTCTGATTGTATTCTCACAAAAAAAAACCAAATTTTCGACGTTTAATCGAAAATTAAAGGACTCCTTTTGTACTTGGCATGAAATCAAGAGCCTTAAGGTCGCGGCGTAATGCCATTTTTATGGCTTTGGCAAACCCTTTAAATATAGACTCAATTTTATGATGTTCGTTTTGACCTTCTGACTTAATGTTTAGGTTACAAAGTGAGGTATCTGAAAAGGATTTGAAGAAGTGATAGAACATTTCTGTGGGCATTTCTCCAATTTTTTCACGTTTAAACTCTGCATCCCATACAAGCCAGGGTCTGCCCGAAAAATCAATGGCAACTTGGGCAAGAGCCTCATCCATCGGCAATAGGAATCCATATCTGCTGATACCTCTTTTGTCTCCAATGGCCTGACGGTACGCTTCGCCTAAGGCAAGTGCGGTATCTTCAATCGTATGGTGCTCGTCAATATGCAAGTCACCTTCAACATGTATGGTCAAATCAGCCCCTGAATGGCGGGCTAGCTGATCAAGCATATGGTCATAAAAACCTAAGCCCGTATGAATATTGGAGCGTCCGCTACCATCGAGGTTCAGCTCAATTTTAATTTGTGTTTCTTTGGTATTTCTCTCAACAAAGGCAGTACGGGAAGGTAGCTTTAAATGTTCGTATATAGCATCCCAATCATTTGTTACTAAGGAAATGGCAGCATCCATTTCGGGGCTGATATTCTCAGGTAACTGATCCGCTATAAAAATGGCCTTTGCTCCTAAATTTACGGCAAGTTGTACATCGGTTAGTCTGTCGCCAATCACATAGCTATTGGCCAGGTCATATTCATCCGAAAAATAAGCACCAAGCATCCCAATACCAGGCTTGCGGGTAGGGAGGTTATCTTCAGGGAAGCTTTTGTCGATATGGGTATTGGCAAAATGTATGTTTTCTCCAGCCAAAGTTTTTACCATTTTATTATGAGCCGGCCAAAAGGTATCTTCAGGAAATGAACTCGTTCCTAGTCCATCCTGATTGGTAACCATAGAAAACTCAAAATCAGTCTCCTCAGCAATTTTTCGAAGATTTGAAATGGATTTGGGAAGAAACTCCAGTTTTTCGAGAGAATCGATTTGAAAATCAATAGGTGGTTCTACGATGATCGTTCCATCGCGGTCTATAAATAGTACTTTTTTCATTGAGTAGAAATAGGCTATGAAATTCCTGCAAGGGCAAGGAGAATAATTTCCACAAAGTTCGTAAACTATATGAATTTGGAAAGCCATTCATCAACTAAATCGTGGTGCAACTTTGATGAGGTAACAAGGTTTTTAAAGAAGTTGTAACTTTACGAGAGAAAATCTTTAAAATAAGGGACCATGTTTACAGGAATTGTCGAGTCGTTGGCAGAAGTTATTAAAATTGAAGAGGAGGGTACCAATAAAACTTTCACCTTGCGTGCAGAAATAGCGAGGGAATTTAAAATAGATCAAAGTATAAGCCATAATGGGGTTTGCCTTACTGTGACTGCCATCTCGGATGATACTTACCAGGTGACTGCTATTGATGAAACACTTAGAAAAACCAATTTAAATACAATATCGGAGGGGACTCACGTCAATCTGGAAAGATGTATGCCGGCTAATGGACGTTTCGATGGCCATATTGTTCAAGGTCATGTGGATCAGACAGCCGTTTGCACCAAAAAGGAAAATCGAGACGGTAGTTGGTTGTTCGATTTTAAATATGACTCTTCATTAGGAAATATGACGGTAGAAAAAGGGTCCATTTGTATAAATGGAGTTAGCTTGACCGTATTTAATTCTACCCTGGATACATTTTCAGTGGCGATCATTCCATATACTTACACCTATACCAACTTTAATGCTTTGGAGGAAGGGCACATTGTAAATTTGGAATTTGATATATTAGGTAAGTATATCAAACGCATTATGGGGCAGTATCAGTAGCCGACTATTGGCATACTTAAATATTACTTCTATTTTTACTTTTCTAAAAAATATCTGTATTAAGCACCTTCATGGCAAAAATTAGTACGCAATCGCGGAGTGACCTATTCATTCACATTGGAATCATTATATCCTTGATTCTGGTGTTTTTTCTGGGCTTCTTTTTTATCTATTTGCCTTTTACGACCAACCATGGCGAAGCAGTAACAGTCCCGGATTTGAAAAAGAAAAGTGTGGAAGGGCTGGAAGAGTTTCTGGACTCGCGAGATCTTCGCTATGAGGTAAGTGATTGTACGTTTGTGGCAAATATTGCACCGCTTACTATACTGGCACAGTATCCTTTACCCGGAGAAAAGGTTAAGGAAGGTCGTAAGATTTACGTAACTGTCGTTTCTCGTACTGCTCCTTTGATTAAAATGCCAAAGCTTACAGACATGACGCACCGCAGTGCCCAGCAGCTGCTGAAAAGTGCGGGCTTGGAAGAAGGAAATATTTCATATGTACCCGATATGGCGCAAAATGCGGTTTTACGCCAAATGCATAATGGACGCGTTATTGAACCGGGGCAACCCATTGCAAAAGGTTCAAGAATTGATCTGGAACTGGGTGAAGGGTTGGGTACTGCTCAGTTTGAGGCTCCATCTGTCTTAGATATGCCTTTGGATGAGGCCAAAGTTGTGATAATTGGTGCCGGATTAAAAATAGGGCAGGTGATGACCGTTCCGTTGGAAGAAGGACAAATTCCGGGTGCCGTAGTGAGACAAAATCCGGAAGGAGGCAATAATGTAAGAATCGGAGATGTAATCGATCTTTGGGTAACACCGCAACCCGTTGAACCAACCGAGAATGGAAACACGCTGCCGGAATAAAAATGTTCTTACAGTTTTCTTAAAATTTAACGCAGTACTTCTGCTATACATATTTTCTTTGGTAGCGGTGCAAGCGCAGTTGCGCGTAGTGCCCTATGCAGCCAAGGAACATCCTGTGGAATTCAATGCGGCTCGTGTTTCATCCGCATTGAGTTTACCCTTTTTTGACGATTTTTCAACAGTAAAAGGGCCAGGGCCAGACTTGGCATTTTGGATGCCGGGAAGTGGGGTGTATGTTAACAATAACTTGACGAACAATCACCCTTCGGTCAATATTGCCACCTTCGACGGACTAGATGCATTGGGAAAGGCTTATACCCTTACTAACCCTATGTCTCGCAATTACACCGATTCTCTTACCTCAAGACCGATCAACTTATCCGCAAAGGCTGTAAAGGACTCGGTATATCTTAGTTTCTACTGGCTGGCGAAGGGGTTGGGGGAACGTCCCGATTCTGTAGATTTTCTGAAACTGGACGCCTTGGATCGATCTGGAAACTGGGTTGAGGTTTGGAAACAACAAGGGGATGTGCTGGATGAGCAATATAAACAGGTCTTGATCAAACTGACAAACCAAGCGTTTTTTCATGCTGGTTTTCAGTTTCGTTTTAGCGCATATGGCCGTAATACGGGGATGTATGACATGTGGCATATCGATTACGTATATCTTAATGCCAACCGCAATGTTAACGACAAATATACCTTGGACTTAACGGTGCGCAACCCTCCAACTTCTTTTCTGAAAGGGTATAGTGCAATGCCATTGATTCATTACAGGATTGATCCGGCCAAGGCAACCAACGAAACACTCTCTATTGATGTTGTCAACAGAAATAACAGCATTAATAAGTTTACCTATACAATGCTGGTTAGAGACGAAATCAGTAAAACGATTTATCAGAATAAGCCGGCCGTATCGGTGGACATCAGGGCACTTGAAGAAAAAAATATAGCGATTCCCATTGCTCCGGTTTCAGTTAACGGGGCATTAAAAAAGATAAACTTGCAGTATAAGTTTTCGATGTCTACTACTGATCACCAAAATAAGATGGGAGATCTGAGGCGCAATGATAGTATAAGTGGTCGCGTACAGCTTGATGATTACTACGCTTTTGATGATGGGTCTGCCGAATATGGGGTTCAGATTACCCAAAAATTGGGCAGGGCGGCGGTACGTTATGCGATGGCCAAGCCGGAGGAGATCGCTGGTGTGAGAGTGGCTTACGTCCCATTTGATACAGATGTTACCGGGCAGAGTTTTGTGATTCAGTTGTATAGTGAGAAAAATGGGTTACCTGATCAACTCATTAAACAACAGGCTTTTGCCGTGAAAGACGTTGCAGTCCGAAATGGCTTTGTGGAATATAAATTTCAAAGTGCAGTGGCGGTTCCTGCAACTTTTTATGTGGGGTGGTTGCAGTTAAACGATATACCTATAACCGTAGGATTGGACCGTAATTCTTTTGAGAATGGAAGGGTGTTTTCAAGCATGGCCAATAGTTGGTCTGTCGAGGATGCAATTAAAGGTAATGTGATGATTAGGCCTTTTCTCGGGTCAGGAGGAGAGGGGATAAATGTAGGTTTGGAGCCTGTTGAGGTTGTGGAATCCATTTTTTATCCTAATCCAAGTACAGGAATTGTTCATTGGAAACGGGAAGGTTTGAAAAAAATAGATGTAATTTCGGTGGACGGTAAAATATTGAGAACGCTAGTCCCCAAGACAGGGCAGGTGTCGTCACAGCTAGATCTTCCAGACGGTACCTATATGTTAAAATGGACCGATGGGAAACAAATCAATACGCAAAAAGTGGTTATTGTTAAATAAATTAATCAGAACATAATGGATATTTCAGTAGAAGAATTAAAAGCAAGATTAGAAAAGGGAGAGAATTTGCACTTTTACGATGTAAGAGAAGAACACGAATATGAGGAAGATAACCTGGGTGCAATACTAATTCCCCTTGCCGAACTTCCTGATCATGTATCGGAACTCGAAGATTTGAAAGATGCAGAAATTATTATACACTGCCGTTCTGGGGCAAGAAGTGGTAAGGCGGTGAATTACCTGGAGTCGCTTGGTTTCACCCATGCTAGAAACGTGGTTGGAGGTATTCTTGCATTTCGGGCTCTTGAAGAGGAACAGTAAAATAAATAGGGCGGGATGACTGTTCCCGCCCTATATTGTGATATTAACCTTCCATTGTGATCACGGATCTCGCACAAACGCCACCCAGTGGTGGATTAAATTTAGAAACCTTCACCGTTATTTTAGAAACGTTAGGATAGTGTTCCCTGATGTTTTCAATGACTTTAAATGCGATATGTTCCAGTAATTTTGCCGGTTCTTTCATCACTTTTGAGGCAATTTGATATAAAGTACTGTAGTTGACAGTTTCACTCAGTTTATCGTGCCTTGCAGCTTCATGAAAGTCGGTGTGAACAATAATATCGAGGGCATATTTATTGCCTATTAACTGCTCTTCAGGGTAGTAACCATGATACGCAAAAAACTCTAGCCCTTCCAGTGCAATGGTTCCCAATGTAAATTATATTTGATCGAAGAATGATCCACCTCCGTTTTTCGGAACCTGGTAATTATCTGAATTTCGGGGTTTATTAACAGGTATAGCCTCTTCCCGAGCTTTTTCGGCAGCCTTATGCATTTCAGCAAGTGCTTCATTCGCTTCATCCGCCGCCGTATTATTAATTTCAGCTTCTATTACTGGTACTGTTTCAGCAACAGGTTCAGACGGCTTGGGTTGTTCAATAATAATTGCTTCCTCTTCTACATCCGCCACCTCAAATGATACCTCTGGTTTTTCGTCATCCATAATGATCTGCATTTCATCATGGGCTATGGGATGACTGCTTGTAATCTCACCAGCAAAATCAGGTTTACGAGGAATTTCTATTTCTGCAACGTGCTGCTTGATTTCATCCATTTTATTTAAAACGGACTCCTTATCGTATTTCTGCTCAAATCTTTCTACCGTTTCTATTGTGCTGTTAGCCAGGGAAGCAAGTTGTACAATTAGATTGTCACGGAAATTTTCAATGGCCCGGAAATCACGCTCTTGAATTTTAACC
>CALGRQ010000187.1 GCA_937880795.1 uncultured Dyadobacter sp.
TATTGCCGACAAAGTGAATGTCATTACTGCCTTGCACTTTCCACTCAAACTGGAACGAGATATACTGGAACTTACACGCAATGCACCAAACATATTGGTTGCCGAAGAGCATATAGGCACCGGTGGTTTGGCACAACAACTGTCTGTGCAACTGTTGGAGAAAGGTCTGTTCCCGAAATCATTTAAGAGCCTGAAAGCGGAGGGGTATCCGGGTGGTAAGTATGGAAGTCAATCTTACCATCAAAAACTATCCGAGCTGGATGCCGATTCTATTCTTCGGCACATTCACCAATTGTTGATTCCCGCATGACAAAAGGTGTTTTACGTTTTTTACTTATTCTGATCATTGCGATCCCGGTCGTAGTTTATTTTACGGTCTGGGATTATTATGCCATCAATATACCTAAATGGGATGACCATCCCTTAAAAGGTTTTGTGGATACCTTTGCGCATGCAACCGATTGGAATGGTAAACTGCAAGCGCTTGTCAAACAACACAACGAGCACCGCATTGCACTCACCCGAATAATCGTATGGTTGGACTATACCATTTTTGGTTCTTTGAATTACCGCCATCTGATGTTCGCCGGCAATTTGCTTTTGCTCGGCGTCATTCCATTGTGGTATATCCTATTAAAAAATAACAAGAAGCCACTTTTCGCACTGGTTCCCATTCCTTTTCTCTGGCTCACGCTGGCCATGTGGGAAAATATGTATTGGGGAATGGCTTCAGTTCAGAATTTTGGTGTGGTTACCCTTGTGCTATGGACCCTATATCTATGCGTAAATCCGAACACCTGGTTATTTGCCCTATCTATACCTTTGGCATTGCTAGCTGTTTTCACCAGCCCCAATGCACTTTTTGCATTACCCATCGGAGCGCTTCTTATAGCACTTACGGCTGACAGAAAGCGACTTGCGCTATACGTTGTCGGTTCCGGAATAACCATATTTTTATTCTTTAAATCATATACGCGCGCAGCCTATAATCCTGAATCCAAGGCCTCCATATTTCAGATTGTGAAAGGCTATATGGCATTTTTAGGATCCTTTGCCGAATCATTCCCGGTTCTGGATAATTTCCGCGTATGCTTCCTGATGGGTTGTATTTTATTTCTGGTGGCGGTTTCCATCGTATCGACAACCCTATTCAGAATTATCAGAAACAAATACACGATCAAGTTTGAGAAAACAACCGACCTGTTTTGTCTGGGATCCATCTTGTTCATCCTCGCCACGGCGCTTGTGGTCGTATATAGCCGTGCCGGCTTTGGAATAGAAGGTCTTATCACCAGTAAGTATAAAATCTATTCGGTCCTGTTGCTCATTGTCGCCTATTTGTATGTGGTTATCCCGATCCGCGGAACCTTTCAGTCCTCCTACATTACCGCAATTGTTTTCTTATCCGTGCTCTTCAATATTTTCAGCTACCACTATCATTTGGTGGATGCCTTCAATTTGAGAAAGGAATTGGTTACGGATCAGTTTAACTGGACGTATACCAACAAGGAGCTACAACCCGTTGTGGATACAAGCTTTGCAGCCAATGTTATGGCTAAAACTCCGGTGATATACGAAAAGTGGCTTCCCCTCATTTCCATAGCCGACAGACAAGGTTATGCAGGCAGTTCGCGCGGTTTGGTGAAACTATATGATGAAACAACTTTCAAGAAAGAGGCAAATTCATTCAATATAGAAAATACCACATTTACCAGCCAGCGTTTGCAGGACAGTGGCATATATATATTGCTAAAATCCAAAGACAGATTTTATGTTTTCCCGGCTTATCGTACCCGCAATAAGAGCCGCAAAACACTTTTCTTGAAACAATATTATTTTGCTCCTGGTTTTCATGTGGAGATTCCTTTCAATAAGATGGACAAAGGGACCTATCAGGTTGCTTTGCTAAGGCAAGATGGAGAGCAAACTGGTATCCTTTTCAAGCAGGTTAAGGTAGAAGTTCCTGAATCTGAAAACAATCATATTAAAGTAAACTGGTAATTATGCACGTAACCGCCAAGGGACATATTATACAACTGGATGGTATACGTTTCATCGCTGTTGGTCTTGTATTACTCGCTCACCTCACCGATACTACCCTACCTATTGGAGAGCTTGGTGTGACTATGTTTTTTGTTTTGAGTGGTTTTCTCATTACAAGAATACTCATGCTCAGTCGTGATAAATTGAAGGACCAACCCGACGGTTTTAAAAAGTATATACGCAAATTCCTTATCCGCCGTACCATCCGTATTTTCCCGGTTTACTACCTGTGCATACTTATTTTGTACATCATAGGGGTTCCGTCGGTACGTGATCACCTGGGTTGGTTGGTATTATATGGAACAAATATCTATATGGCCATCAACGAAGGCTGGATGGGGTCTGTTGATCATTTGTGGTCCTTGGCCGTAGAAGAGCAGGTCTATCTCATCTTTCCATTCCTCATATTCTTCGTTCCGCGTAAACACCTCTTAACCACTTTGGGGGTAATGGGTGTATTTAGTGTATTGCTCAGGCTTTATTTTTATCTAACTGGAAAATCTTGGATCGTGTCCTACGTATCCATGCCTGCTTGTCTCGATTCTTTTGCACTAGGTGGCTTAATGGCCTGGTTACAACTGAACAAGCCAAAGACTTTTACTGCGGTATTTAGTCAAAAGTGGTTGGTAGTGGCAAGCATGGCACTGTGGTATCTGGTATACTATTGGTCGGTTCAACTGGGTTTACAGTTTGATCCTGTTAATAAATACAACGTTGTCAAAATTGTGGGAGATCGACTTGCGGCATCTGTATTCTCATTCTTCCTAATTGGCAGTGCAGCAGTGGGTTACCATGGACTTATGGCTATTTTCTTAGAAAACCCGGTGAGTGTCTACCTCGGAAAAATCAGTTACGGGATTTATTTATACCACAACTTTGTTTTCAATCATTACCACAGCTATACGGTACCAAATCACCCTGTAGTTCGTTTTTTTAACAAGGTTTATCGTCATTTTCCAGATTTGCAAAATTATCCGTCTTTTCAAATACTTGTCGTGATAGCGCTTACGATTCTTGTAGCCTCGATATCCTGGCATTTCTTTGAAAAGCCTATTAATGATCTGAAAGACAAATACGCCTACTAAATATTGACCACTCGTAAGTGGTTTACTAGTATTTAATTTATTAATTTCGCTAAAACATACCAAATAAACTTCTGCATGTCGTTCCTTTTAAGCATTGTAATGCCCGCGTACAACGAACAGGATTGTATAGAAAAAGTAGTATATGGCTGGACTAGCTTCTTGAAAAATAAATTTCCGAATGATAACACCACACTAATCGTTATTAATGATGGTTCAAAAGACAATACCAAAGTTCTTTTGGACAAACTGGAAAAAGAAGTTTCCAACCTCACTGTAATTAATCAAAAAAATGGTGGACATGGAAACGCCGTTGTGAACGGATACCGCAAGGCACTGGAACTGAATTCGCAATATGTATTTCAGACAGACAGTGATGATCAGTTTATTTCTGACGATTTCGATAAACTTTGGACGAAGAGAGACCAATCTCAATTTATACTAGGTTACCGTGAAGTAAGACATGATGCCGGTGTAAGGCTATTTATTACCAAGTTTTTACGTGGTACTATCTCGCTCGTATACGGTACGTTTATCATGGATAGCAACATTCCTTTCCGTTTAATAAAAGGAACGTTCCTACAAAAACTCATGAACCAGCTTCCAAATCCTGAGCCATTTGCTCCGAATATTTTCCTTTCGGTAATGGCGAAGAAAGCCGGACAAGAAACTTTTGATATACCCATTACCCACAAAGACCGCGAAACCGGTCAGGTTTCCATTGTTAAATGGAATCTTTGGAAAGTTTGTATACGTAGCTTCAAAGAACTTTTGCGGTTCCGCCTTGAACTGAATGATAAAGTGAAGGCAATCCGTGCTTAAATCATTTGGCTTGTGCTGAAAAAAAGAATCTTTATTATCCTGCTGGTGTCCATTATTGCATTAGCAGGATATTTTATATTTAAGTGGTTTAAAGGCTCTTCCGCAGCCTGGACGCACATCCCCTCTAATGCAGTGGTTGTCATTACCAGTGATCACTTGCAGGATTCCCTGTATGTGGCCACGGATGCAGGTGTGGATTTAAAAAAGCTTCCTCTGTTGGATTTAGCCAGCGACAATTTGTCGATGCTTAACTTGCTATCGCCAGATGTTAAAAAGCTCAATGCTTTCTTAAAGAATAAAACCATTACCTATTCCTATCATCCCCGGACAAGTACGGAATGGGGTATACTACTCTATATTCCAATTACTAATGCGGAAGAAGAGAAATGGATTTCTACGCCTCAAAACACCAACATCCGCGCTTTACATCATAACTTTCAGGATCATAAAATAACCGATATATATGATAGCGCCTCCCGACCACTGTTCTCCTATCTAATAAAAGATAACTATGTAATCGTTAGCTTTTTTGGAGATTTGATAGAAGATGTGGTTCGTGCTTCGTCGCTGAATATACAGTCGTTCAGACTTCGTTCTCAGTTTTCTAAAATTCAGGACGACCAATATGGAACCAGCGTTTACCTTAAAGCGGAAGCCTGGAAATCGGTGGTGTCCACAGAAAATATTAGTCTGACTTTTAGAGAATTTGCACGCAATTTCCCAAATATTCAAGACCTCCATATCGATAAGGCACTAGATAAAAACAGCCTCCTACTTACTTCTGTGGGTAGCGATGCGCCAGATTTTTATCTTAGCGATTTGTTAATGGATAATCCGGGATTCCCTTTTGCAGGGCATAAACATATTTCCCAGCAGACCTCCTACTTTTATCGCTTTGCCGGAAAGAACAAGGACGACTTTAAAAAACGGTATCAAAAATGGCAACGTAAGAATAAGAGTGAAGCATGGGATAAGGTAAGCTATATACTAGGGAAAGAGAGTAGTCTTTTACCTGAGAACTCAGGATCAGAATTAATTCTTTGCCAGTTGGAAGAGAATAATAGTATCAGCGATGCCAAAATTATGCTGGCAGAGTTTTCTAATTACGATAAGCTACGCCCCGTTTTGCAAAAACTGGCAAAGCTTTCCAACGAAGAAATGAATGTATCGCTGGACAAATATCAGGGTTACGATATCTATTCTATTCCTATTCCTGAACTACCAGTGGGACTATACGGAAGTATGTTTTCCGGTTTTCCGGTGAGTTATGTTACGTATGTTGCACCATATCTAGTCATCAGCAACAATTCTCAGGCATTACAAAACTACATTGTGGACTATGAAAACCACATTACGTGGCAGCAGTCACCTGAATATGACAGCATACTGACCAACAAAAAGTCGGAAGCACAACTTTCGATGGTAGTTAATTTGAGAAAGGCTCAATCCCGGGCCGGGCGAAGCGGTAAAAGCTACACCGATCTCCTATCAAAAATAGAGTCGGCCGTTTTCGAATGTCATTACGAGGATGACAAAGCCGTTCCAAAAGTTACACTATTCCCTAAAAAAAGGCTTACTGCCCAGAAAGTACTCAATCGTACCTTCTTGAATATTGACATTGAATGGCCGGTCATTTATGATAATCAATTGGCAGCACTTCAAAATCCCTTGGACGGAAGTTCAGAGATTTTACTGACCAATGATAAAAAAGAGTTATTACGTACCAATGACCTAAAAACGGGCAAGACAGATGTCATTTCTAAATTGAATGGTCCGATCAGAACCTCTGCTTACAAGGTCGACTTTTTAAATATTGGTCGTGAACAGCGAATTTTTGCTACCGATTATGCTGTATATGCGTTGGATCAGGACGACTCGACGCAGATCTCTGTTTTTTCACAACCTATGTTATCCAGTAGTCCAATCACCGATTTATATCTCATTGATGGTGGTTATGATGGCAGTAATCGGTTTATTGTGAAGAATGCTGCACAGGAACTTTTTGTTTGGGAAAGTGTTACCAAACCGCTTCGCCGATTGATTAACACCACCCGTTTTGAGAAAATACAGAGTCCGGTGGTAGCACTCAATCAAATTGGGAACCGCGGCTTTATTGTAACTGAACAGAATGGCAAAATTTACTTGCTAAAAGAAAACGGTTCCATACGAAACGGATTTCCTGTCGATATACTCACACGTACAGAAAGCCCATTCACCTGGTCTCAAAACCCGTCAACGGGACAACCCGAACTCGTTGGTGTAAGCGTGTCTGGAGAACTGATCAAAATTGCCCAAAACGGTAAGGTTTCTTCGCGCAAACAACTGCTACGCCCTGAGCCAGGATCAAGGTTCAAAACTTTATTTGACCGAAATTCTCTCGACTGGATCCTGGTAAGATCAACCTATTCCAAAACGGCCATTCTCAATAAAGAGGGTCAAGAACTTTTTGAAATCAAGGACATTCAGCCTAACTCAACCATTCAGTATCACTTTTTCAGTGTCGACAATCGTTTTATCAGTATTCGTTCAGGCAACTATACTACTGTATTCGATATGAACGGAAGACGGTTGGGCGATAAGGCGATTCCTTCCGAAATGCCCGTTCAGCTCACTTATCAACCAGGCTATTACAAACTTTTGATTTTCAGTCGATCCGAGAAAAAAATCCAGGTTTGGTCCATAAAACTTAGATAAATGAAGTACCTCAAGTATTCCGTTTTACTTATTTTTTCGCTGATTTGGATCGTTGTTCTTAGTCCAGACTTGTCACGTAAAATGACGACTATGGATAGTTACAGATACGGCGATTTA
>CALGRQ010000188.1 GCA_937880795.1 uncultured Dyadobacter sp.
TTTCGCTATCTCTAACGGCTGTCCAGGGTTTTATAAACCCAAATGGCCCCGAATATTTTACTATATATAACATGATCAATCAGTTTAATGCACCGAAACCAATACCCGTTGAATGACCTATACCAACATTCCAAGCGAAGGCAATTTGTTCAGGAGTACCCTCAACAGTCACAGGACATACATTAGCTTTGTTTCCAACCCCACGATAGTTAATTAGCTTAGTCTTTCGATGGATATAGGTTCGATCAAAGGAGACTTTGACATTTGAATCATCCAATCCTGCTTTGAGAAGTTTACGTTTCAATACGTTGGTTAGTATTTCCGTTGATTCTGAGTCATCAAATGTCAGATGTTTTTGTTTTCCATCTTTCATTGTTTTCACCAAGATTGGACTGATTACAGCAAAAGTCATTGATTCTAGGAAAGAGGGGGTTTCTTGTATAATAACCTCTCTAACGACCATTCCGCAAAATGTATCTGGTGAGCTTCTGATTCCAGCTATTATTCTTTTAATGACCAGATCATCATAGGCACTAATAAAAAAACTAGCTCCCTGAGAAAACGAGAGCCCGTTATTACTAGCTTTTGCCCCTTTTAGCCAAGACAATGAATAAAGTGATAGGTCGTTATGCATACCATTTTCACCAAGCCACTTGTGGAATGTACCTACTAATAATGGCAAATAATCGAATGGTACAAGTTCTTTATTAGAAGTCGTTTTTAAACAAATTCGCATTACTATTGACGAGTTTAATGAAAAAAGAACACTAGAGTTTAAAAAATTCTGAGCGCTTACCATTTTGTCAGAACGACACAACCAACCCTATTTCCTCCGAACGTAATACCATACACGAATCGCCTGGTTTGGTTTTTTCGATTTTGGGGATGTTCAACCATGAAAAGGTGAAGTGTTTAAAAGATTTGCCGTTGTCGGGTACCGTATAACCTTTTGCATGCAAGAATGTATCTAATATCTTATACATCCAGGCCTGCAAGGGATACTGGTAATTGAACAACAAGGATTGACGATCTCTAACGGGTTTTAGGATTAGCTTAAAGCGCATTTTTTAGAGGACTTGGGTTTATATGTGCATATTAACTGAATACTGGATAATTGTAATAATTAATTTAATGTTTTGATTAAACGGTAACAAAAAACCAGCGGAGATTGCTCTGCCGCTGGCTGTATACTTAGTTGCTATTCTATAAAAGAAAACTACAATGATCTCCGCACCTCCGGCAGCCACCGATCCAGCAGATCGCGGCAATTCATTACTTTTTCGGCCAGGTCGTTGCAGACGTAGAAATAGTGGTTGGAGGCTTCAAAGCCTAGTCGGCTGTCGTTGCCTTGCAGCTGTGCCATGCGCTTGGCAAGTACAATTTCTTTGCGCAGGATGGTTTCCAATTGCGGAACTAACCGGGTTGCTTTTGTTTTGTCTTTCTCTGCAGACAGCTGATCGCGTAAGGTAACAAACTGTGCCTGATTAGCCACGCTGCTGTAATGGATAGCCACGGTTTCGGCCACGCCCATTTCTTCGTGGAGGGCTTTGCGTATAGGGGCTGTAAGTTTCAGGTTTGCCGTCTCTTTTTTGAGTTGCGAAAGGGCGGCGTTGAAACCATCAACCACCTTATGCAGCTGTGATACGAATATGTCGACGGGGTATAACGAGCGCCAGCTGTTTACATCATCATAGGCAATACCAACCATGGTGGCTTTATAACCAGTGGGCTGTGACCACATCAGATTGGACGGACCGGATTGCAACGGGGCGTGATACACAACACCAATATCGTACGGGAATTCGCTAAAAGCGGTACTGAATGCCTTCCAAGCCTTGGCAATGGCAGGGCCGGCCAAACCAAAGCGGCGATCTGCCACCTGTTGTAAGGCTTGCGGTATGGTAATGGTTTTACTACTACCCATAGCTGCCACAATTTCAAGGTTGGGAGAGGGGTAACCTCCCAATGTCCAGCCGAGCATCAGTCCGTCTACCTGCGTATTCCTGAGGTTTTCGGCATGCCGCGCTACGTTTTCCATAGCAGGTATATAGGGCACGGCGGCAATTTCCCATGTACAACCTGCCTGTATTTTGGCTATGGTTCGTAAACCGTTTTTACGCGCAATTTCCCAATGGTGCTTGGCCCGAGGGCCTGGTCCCACGGAAGATATAGAATATTCACCGACCTTGTTTTTAACGCCCCCTCTGTTTATTTCCAGATCCCATTCACTCACGCTCATCAGTGATGCACTTTTAGGCAATGCAGGAATAATATCCTCTGCCCAGCCTTTTTGCCAGCCCCAGTCCCATGCTATAAGCGCAGGACCTTTTTTGTTGGGGTGGTGTGCAAGACCCTGATTAATGCCTTTGTGATAGAATTGATTTAATTCGGCAATCACCTCAGCCGGACCTCGCTTGGAACAACGCGGGCATTGTGCTCCTTTCCCGTGCGACCAGCAATGGGTATGGTTTTCGGAGGCCGTGATGGAAAAGAAAGCGGCCAGGTCGGGTACTTTCTCGGTGATGGTGGCGATGGAATCTACCAGGTACTTTTGTACATCGGGGTGACTCGTACACATGGCAGCCATGTCACCAATTTGCACACCTTTCATTTCCGGATGTTTTTCAAAGAAAGCCAGCGGCATATACCGGGGTTCGTTGAGGTATAGGTAAATACCAATGCCATGCTTTTTTGCCTTGGTTACCAGTTTTCCCAGGTTTTCCAGTCGTTGTTCCCAATGCGTGCTCACCGTGGGATCCCAAGGGAATGGGGTCACTTTGGAAAGCACAATGTGTATCCAGGTTCCGTCCATACCGGAGGCTGCCATTTGGGCAAGATAACCATCCGGATATGGATCTATATCGGGTTGCAGAAGCGGGTCGCCAAAAAGGGCGAAGTAAGCGTAGCCAAAACGTGGCGAAAAACTCGAAGTGGTTTTTGTGATCGCTGATTTGGGACCTCCGGAAAGATCTTTTACAAACTGAAACAACGGTTGCTGGTGTTGGGGGAAGCCAGTTTGAAACTCTTCCTGCAATACCTTAGTCATCCATTTTTCCTGTTTTTCAACAACACCCGACGATGTTTTGAATTGTATAGGTTCGCATTCCGGTTTAAGACTCCCTAGTTTGATGTAGAAGAAGTCGTCTTCCTGCAAGGTGAAGGTGAGTTGTTCATCGGTCCAGCGAAGCAGTTTTAGCATTTGCTCCCGCGGAAGCAGGTGCCAGTTTCTTCGGATCACCGTCAGATAACTACGTTGGGTTTGATCTGAAGAAACGGGTTTTGGCGCAGGGAGACCAATTTTTTTGCCTAGCGCCAGTATATCAGCAGGTTTGGCATCTACTACTTCTGCCAGGCGTTCGGTAG
The DNA here is from genome assembly GCA_937880795.1 of uncultured Dyadobacter sp. GTDB lineage: Bacteria > Bacteroidota > Bacteroidia > Cytophagales > Spirosomataceae > Dyadobacter. The sequence goes on from CALGRQ010000188.1 coordinate 3,364, forward strand.
ACACCAAATTCCAGTTTCTCCACAAAAAGGCGTGGAGTTTGTCGGGAAAGTGTGGCAACGCAACTGCGAGCTTGCCCTTTGGGCGCGCCTGTACCGGGCTTAAATACGAAGGTAGAGCAAGTAAACCGGCTGTTGCCAGCGTGGCGGATTTCAAAAAGTCTTTACGCGATAAAGTCATTGGGATGTTATGGGTTTTGCGCTTTGAGTTTATTCAGCAGTTCAAATAACGTTGCAGATATTTTGGGTGATGCATCTACTTCCAAATAGCTGGATCGAGCTCTCCAGGTTTCGTATCCTCCCACTTTATGGTGCTCGGGTGTGGGTAAATATCCGTTGTAGCCATTGGCTAAAGATATACTGAAAGTAGGTTGAAACGGACTTCTTTTTTTAATATCAAGACCTATTTCCACAAACACTTCGCAAGGAATGGCCGTAATGGCTAAATCGCCAATTTTAAAAGCTTGCAATATGATATTGACTTGATCCGGATAGTCCTTCAACGCGATTGTCTCCTTGGAATAGATTTCTTCCATAGAGGTAGAAACCGGGCTTTTAGCTTTTGAAAGAATATCTTTTGCTCTTGTGATCTCATCAGGAGCAGGTTTACGAACACCCAGCGTAATCTCTTTCTGTACACTGGCGAGCGAAATCCAGTCCTGATATTTGATGGTTTGGTATACCTTATAGGCTTCTGCGGCAACGACATTGGCGACCGTTTTCATTTTTTCGTACGGCTGAACGGCATCTGGTGTTTTACCCCCAAAATTGATATTGTTGATGTTTCCGCTGGTGCCATTGGACATGATAGCGACAAATCCTGGATCCTGACCGTCCTGGCTCACCAATTTATGCATACGCTCAGCAAACATGCCGTAATAATCCGCTGAAACCTCAGCAGAGGCATTGCCACCCACATAATGCAATGAGTAGTTGGCCAGTAAAGCGATGGGTTTTCCGGCGGGTGTTTGAATGGAAATAATCGGAAGTCCGGGGTCAGTAGGGCCGGCAGGCTCTACCAAATTGGGGTTGCCTATACCGGGATTCATTTTCACCTGATCTTGTTTGCCAAAAGGATTGGGCATAGCGGTGCCCGGTTTCATTTTCCAGCGACGGTTGAAAACTTGTGATGGTTCATTGCCGACACCCCAGCCTATACGGGCAGGTGCCAGGTTGTGGTTGGCGCGGATAACGGCATCGGCAATACGCTCGCTCAAAAATTTAAGATATTCAGGATCGGGCTTGCTTTGGAAAACGCTGCAGGCCGTTCCACCCGAATGGGTATGGGTAGCCGACATCATCATATTCGTTACCGGAATTTTGGTTACCTCGCTGGCACGTCGTTTGGCTTCATCGAGTGTTTCCCGCGAAACCATGCAAAGGTCAGAAACGACAATGGCAAGTTTATTTTGGCCGTCGTCAAGCACTATACCACGGGCGTGCGTTTCGTCGTGTATGCTTTTGATGGTAACATCCTGAAAATTTCCATTGTTGGAAGTCCCAATTTTAGGCGTAATGTTGCTGGTGGCTGCTCCGGCGCGAAATACTTTGCCGGAAGTCTGTTGCCCAAACAAAATGCCTCCACAAAGGAGAAAGGCCGCACTCAAAAAGAGATGTTTCATGTTTTTATATCGAGGTTTAGAAAGGATTGTTTCTTGGTGATTAGGTTATGGATCAATCCTGTTTTTTTTAATGGTTCTATAATATTTGTAGTGGTTAAGGTAAAACTGTGTTGGTCTCATTTTGATAGATTTTACTTTTTTGTCTTGACACAAAAAAGTAACAAAAAAAGTCAAGGCTGTACGAAAATCTTAACGGAAATTGAATCATCC
>CALGRQ010000189.1 GCA_937880795.1 uncultured Dyadobacter sp.
GATTCTCTTCCTAAAACGGGAGTATCTGGAAAAAACCGAAGCATTCTATGCAAAACATGGCGGAAGCACTGTAATTATGGCGCGTTTTATTCCGATCGTACGCACCGTAGCACCTTTTGTGGCCGGTGCAGGTAGCATGGTTTATTCAAAATACATTACTTTTTGCATCATAGGAGCCTTGTTATGGGTACCATCTCTAACCCTACTGGGCTATTTCTTCGGAAATATGGAGATCGTTAAAAATAATTTCGAACTGGTTGTATTCGGGATTATCGGTTTCTCATTATTACCTATGGTGATTGGTTATTTGAAAAGCAAGTTTGCCAAGCCAAGCGCAGCTTAATGTAAGCTCAACGGTATATACAAAAAATGCCTGACGGGATCCCGCCAGGCATTTTTTATATATATTATTCGGTATTGACAACTTATGATTTAGAGCTATAATTAGGAGCTTCTTTCTGAATCATGATATCGTGAGGATGACTTTCTTTAACACCGGCAGAAGTTATTTTTACAAACTCTGCATTCTGTAAAGCAGCTATATCGCCGGCACCACAGTAGCCCATGCCTGCCTTTAAGCCACCCACCATTTGATATACAATTTCGGATACACTTCCCTTAAATGGGACCCTTCCAACGATACCTTCCGGAACCAGTTTTTTTACATCATCTTCTGCATCTTGAAAATAACGGTCTTTTGACCCCTCACCCATGGCCTCAACCGAGCCCATACCTCGATAGGACTTAAATTTTCGACCTTCGTAGATAACGATTTCTCCGGGAGCTTCATCACTACCTGCCAGCATCGATCCAATCATGATTGTACTAGTACCTCCGTCAGCAATAACGGGTACGCCTGTTCCTTTCAGTGCCTGCGCAGCCCACATCACAGCCGTTAGCTGGGGTACTCCAATTCCAGCAATAATGCGTGTGGTACAAATACTGCCGGGACCAACACCCACTTTCACAGCATCCGCTCCCGCTTCTGCCAGGGCAATCGCCGCTTGGCCTGTCGCAATGTTTCCTGCAATGACATCCAATTGAGGAAAACGGTCCTTTACCGAACGTAGGGCTTCTATGACCCCTTTGGAATGCCCGTGAGCCGTATCCAGGCTAACCACATCCACACCTGCTTTCACCAGCGCCTCAACTCTTTTCAACAAGTCGGGGGTTACACCAACCGCCGCTCCTACTCTAAGTCTACCATACTGATCCTTGCATGAATTAGGATGCGACTTTCGTTTAAGTATGTCCTTATATGTAATAAGTCCCGTGAGTTTATATTCCTTATCAACAATCGGTAATTTTTCGATTTTGTATTCTTGAAGAATTCTCTCGGCATCTTCCATAGACAACCCCTCAGAAGCAGTAATGAGATTTTCCTTTGTCATAATCTCTGTCACCGGCTTAGACAACTCTCTTTCAAACCGCAAGTCGCGGTTGGTGAGAATACCAATAAGTTTACCAGTTTGATCTAAAACAGGAATACCTCCAATTTTATATTCCCGCATGATCTGATGCGCATCCCCCAAAGTAGCCTGATCCGACAATGTGATAGGATCCAGGATCATACCGCTTTCGGAGCGTTTTACTTTACGGACCTGATCAGCCTGGGCCTCAATACTCATGTTTTTATGAATGATACCAATCCCCCCTTCCTGAGCCATAGCAATCGCCAATTCAAATTCGGTTACTGTATCCATAGCAGCCGAAACCAGCGGAATATTGAGCTCAATGTTACGTGTAAGCTTAGTTTTTGTTGATGTGTGACGTGGCAATATTTCTGAATAACCGGGAATCAGCAATACGTCGTCGTAGGTGAGTGCCTCAAAGAGACTTGGGGATGGGGATGTGCTCATAGCAAATAATTTATAGTTATTTGCCAGACAAAATTAAGAAGAAGTTTTGGAGATATTACAATTTCAAGAGAATCCATATAGTACATTTCCTGAATCAAGGTACTATATGGATCAATATTAAGAGGACTTACCGTCTTAAATTACGCCTAAGAAACCAATACTCTAACCTTCTTAATACGCTTTTTATCAGCCGATTGCACTTTAAAAGTTATATCACGGTGTGTAGCAATTTCTCCGGTGCGAGGTAATCGTGAAAATAACTCCAATAATAATCCGGCCAAAGACTGCTTCCCCGAACCTCATCAAAATAATCTATTTCAAGGTCTAGAATTCGGCAAAGATCGTTAATGAGCACTTTCCCCTCGAATACAAAAGTTTTTTCATCTACCTGGGTATAGTTCACTTCATCATCCTCATCATATTCATCATTAATATCCCCAAAAATTTCCTCAATAATATCTTCCAGGGTAATCAATCCACTTGTACCTCCATACTCATCCACCACAATGGCCATATGAACCCTCCGATTTTGAAAATCCTTCATCAGGTCATCCAACCTTTTACTTTCAGGAATGAAGTATACGGGGCGAATCAATTTCTGCCACTTAAAATGTTCATCCAAATTGAGGTGCGGAAGTAAGTCTTTTACATTGAGTATACCCTCCACATGATCAAGATCATCTCTAAAAACGGGAACCCTCGAATAGCCCGATTTATTGATCTTGTCCATCAACTCATGAAAATTCAGTTCAATGTCAAATGCCGTAATATGCAACCTGGCTTGCATGGCCTTTTTTGCATTGGTTTGCCTGAAATTCGCCAGACCACGCAGCAAATCAGTTTCCTCTTCACTTTCGGCAATCGCCTCCAAGCGCTCCGTTGACAGCTCCGAACCTTCTGGCGTGAGAATCCCAAAAGCATAACCCAACTTCATCACCGGTTTGGTTAATGGCTCACAAATCTTCACCAGCACCTTGGTAGCTCCCGCAATTTTCGGAATAAATTCAAGCGCTTTTCGTGCGCTGTTGAACCGAACAATAACATCCAGCCAAATCCATATACACAAGGCGGCAATGGCAGTCCATTTTACAATCGTTAACTCCTCTCCCGACAAGTAAAACCATATAAGCCTAGCGGCTAAAAGGACGCCAAGTAAAGTTACAGTACGCTGTATAAGCGATAAAGTTAGTTGCTGAACCCGATTAGGAATGATATACACCGGATCTGTTTTTCTATCCCAAGGATTTTCGAGGATTCCAGCCGCCGAATATGCCGCTCTTATACCCGAAAAAAATAATGAGAGTGCGAAGAGGAAGATAATGGTACTCAGATCATATATCAGATATTTATCAATCGGAATCTCAATGCCTGCAATGAGTGGAAATGCGGCACGAAAAGGATTATATTTTCTCCCGGCAGATTCGACTGCATGTGTTAAGTTCTGGGGAAATTCTATCCCCTCATGCTTTCGGGGAAGAGGATCGTCACTGTCTTTTTTTTCTTTCACTGAAAGTAAGAAAACGTTCTAAATTGACCTTTACTACTATAAATATAGGTATTCAAAGTATACAAAACTTCGAAACCAGTAGAATAGGTTCAAAAAACTCATAATTCTTGCTCACTTTGGTATACACCAAAATTTTAAACCAACCCTTCCTTAACAGAAAGTAGCTTTTTTTAGTTACTCTTTTTTTTCTTTCTCGGTTTGCATTCTTTACAGAATTCAGCCAACGTGCTAATTTCATCAAGAATCTCTTTATGTTGTTCCGCCAACCGGGCCTCAGCCATTCCTAAGTTTGTCAATTGACTTAGATCCGAAACTTTAACTGTATACTCCTCCATAACCTGATCGTATAGGATCTGATAAAAACCGGGATCTGAAAATGCCTTTTTATTTTCAAACATCGACTTCCGGAATTTACGTGCATAGAGTTCCAGTAGGTCAAACTGAGTCTGCGCAAAATTGATCAACTTGTTTTCAGTTGCTGAGTCTGGTGCGATAATAAAAGAGGCTGTCCTGTTAAAAGTGGTTGATACTTTCGAATTGAAATTTTTAGTCAACATAAACTCGTAATTGCTCATATGATACGAGAAGTTGATGGTACTCGCCGCATGAACAGTAAACACTTCACCGGATACGTATGCTTTCGTTCCCATGAAATCAGACTTCTTCAATGTATATTCTGGCGACCAGTCAAATATATTCTGTCCCAAAACAGGGCCAGTTGCATAAAGGAAAAATAGGCAAATAAGAAGGGGTATGAGCTTGTATTCCAATAATTTCATCACGTTTACCACATTAAGAGAAGGAAATAGATAATGTCCTATAAATAGAATCGCTGCTTATGCGATCCACACAAGCAGCGATTTTTATATAGGTCAATTAAAAAAATCAGAACGGCAAATCATCGTCGTCGTTTCCGGCCGCCATCGATGGGGGTACTGGATTATCCATTCTTGGCGTTTGAGCCGGGCGGGGAGCAGCCGATTGTCCGTAAGGTTGCCCCTGATTGCTCTCACCTCCTCCGGCTCCACCGGAAGGTCCTCCCAACAAAGTCATGCTATTGGCACGAATTGTAACCCCAGACCGCTGCTGACCTTCTTTATCCGTCCAATTATCGGTACGAATACGTCCCTCGATATAAACCTGATTACCTTTCCTAAGATATTTTTCGGCTACTTTCGCCAAGCCTTCCCACAGTTCAATTCTGTGCCACTCGGTATTATCCACCCGTTCCCCATTTTTATTCGTATAGCTTTCGGTTGTAGCAATGTTGAACTTTGCCACAGCTGAGCCGCTTTCCAAATACCTCACTTCGGGGTCACTTCCCAAATTACCTATCAAAATTACCTTATTAACACTTCCAGCCATGATTCTCTATTTATTTGATCTCTTTATATTTCAGACTTAAATATAACAGATATCGATGAATATTTTTCTAAACATCCTGTTCCGTAATTTTACCCGTATTCTTGTTTTTTAATATCAATTTATGTCTCCCATCGTGCGTAACCTCCTTTTTAATCAGGTAATTATTTTCGTCGTAATCAATATAATTTGATGGTTTTACGACACCTTCTTGTCCCCGCCAGACGGGCAACTCCACTGGCTCCCACAGTTTGGTTTTGGCCGACTTATACGCTGCATCGATAATTGCATTCACCACATATCCGTCGTAGAATGTCTCCAAAGGCTCTTTACCTTGCTCTGCTGCATTAAACATATCGGTAAACATATGGTTATAACCCAATTCATTCACCTCGTCCCCAACAGGAAACAGCCAGCCACTTTTACTCTCAGCCTTTTCGGCAACATAGTCTCCACCACTACCGGAAGTATACATCTCGAACCCAGTTCGCAAAAAATTATTAATCCAGATAGTCCCCTCAGTTCCCATTACCTCATCCCGCAAATCCATTCCGCCCCGAAAAGTCCAACTTACTTCAAATTGCCCAATGGCGCCATTTTCATATTTGACCAATGCAATCGCATGATCCTCCGCATCAATCGGTTTCACCTGGGTATCGGC
>CALGRQ010000190.1 GCA_937880795.1 uncultured Dyadobacter sp.
CTTTGCAAAAAGAGGTGCGATGCTTCCTGAATTTGAAGGAGCTGCACTTGCCCTGAAACCAGGCGAAATGTCCGACATCGTGGAATCTCAATATGGCTTCCACCTTATTAAATTAATAGAAACCCGTGGTGCCGAGTACCACTCACGACACATTTTGCTTCGTCCTGATTACAACAAAGGTACCGATATGACCAGCGCCACTCGGGTGCTAGATAGTCTGCGTACAAAAATTACTGCTGACACGTTGTCCTTCGCCCTGGCTGCACGCGACAATTCTGAAGATAAAGAAACTGCCGAAGCAGGTGGTTTACTGCAAGATAGAAATACAGGCTTGGCTCGTCTGACCTTAGATGCTTCTATGGATCCGGCCTTGTACTTTGCCATAGACACCATGAAAGTGGGTGAAATCAGTAAGCCTATCCCCTACCGTATGGAAGATGGTTCAAGCGCGATGCGAATTCTCCTTTATAAAAGTAAAGCAGAACCACACACCGCAAATCTTCGTGAGGATTATGAGAAAATAGCGCAAATCGTGCTCAGCAACAAGCGTAACAATGCCCTTGAAGAATGGTTTGTAAAAGCGCAGGGAGATGTATTTATCAGTGTTGAACCGGAATATAAGGGTTGTAAAATTCTCGGTCTCGATACAGCGGGCGACGATTCCTGACATACAAATCATATAATTACCTGTGTTGACTGCCCTTTTGTAAACTAAACCTGATCCATTGTGAAGTACTCATCGGACGTTGAAGCTGCTCAGGCTATGAAAGTAGCCTATGAAAAAATTCGTAGTGAAATAGGCAAAGTAATTATAGGACAAGATGATGTGGTTAAAAAATTACTGACCGCCATCTTTTGCCAGGGACACTGCCTTTTGGTGGGCGTTCCCGGCTTAGCCAAAACACTTTTGATTCAGACCATCGCTTCTTCGCTTGATCTAAAATTTAACCGTATACAGTTTACTCCGGATTTAATGCCTTCGGATATTTTAGGTTCGGAAACTTTGGATCAAAACCGCAACTTCAAGTTTATAAAGGGGCCCATTTTTTCCAATATTATTCTGGCGGATGAGATCAACCGTACCCCTCCCAAAACGCAGTCAGCACTTTTGGAAGCCATGCAAGAATATTCGGTAACCATTGCAGGTGCTAAGCATTCTTTGGAAAGGCCATTTTTCGTATTGGCTACGCAAAACCCCATTGAGCAGGAAGGAACCTACCCCCTACCCGAAGCGCAATTGGATCGATTCATGTTCATGATTCAGCTAGACTACCCAAGCTATGCGGAGGAAGTAAGTATCGTAAAAAACACAACCAATGACGTCAGGAATCAGATCAATGAGGTCATCTCGGCAGAGGAAATACTAGCATTTCAACACCTGGTACGTCGGGTTCCGGTTACTGATCATGTCATTGAATATGCGGTGAAGCTGGTTCATAAAACGCGTCCGGCTTCGGAATTGGCTGTTAGTGAAACTACAAATTATTTGGAATGGGGAGCGGGCCCCAGAGCTTCGCAAGCTTTAATTTTGGCTGCCAAGTGTAATGCACTTCTATCGGGTAAATACTCACCTGACGTAGAAGATGTGAAGGCCATAGCGCTTCCGGTATTACGACACAGAATTATACGTAACTTTAAAGCCGAGGCGGAAGGAATATCAGTCGACGATATTATTTCCCGCTTATTGTAGACAAAATGCTTTAAACACAATACCGATTATATGGGTGTCATTTTTACCAAATGGCACCTTTTTTGCATTTACATACCGTAAAACACTATATCATGAATATCATAGGTAAAAACTTCATAGGTTACCAACAGTCTGCCCAGAGCCAAAGGACTTTTCAATCTTACGTCCCGGCCAGCGATACATTTCTGGCCGAACAGTTCTATTGCGCAACGTCTGAGGAAACAGAGCGTGCGATACAATTGGCTGCCAATACATTTAACGAATACGCCGCTGTGCCAGCATCCCAACGGGCAGAATTTCTCATGGCTATCACCGAAGAAATTATGAATTGCGGGGATATATTACTTGAAAGAGCACATCTTGAAACCGGTTTACCTTTGGCTCGGCTTCGTGGAGAAAGAACCAGGACCATTAACCAGTTGACTCAGTTTGCCGAATTGATCCGTGAGGGATCCTGGGTAGATGCCAGTATAGATACCGCCCAGCCCGATCGGCCTTCAGGACCCAAACCAGATATTCGAAAAATGTTGGTACCGATCGGTCCGGTTGTTGTTTTTGGATCCAGTAATTTCCCCTTTGCTTATTCGGTTGCAGGGGTTGATACCGGTCCTGCTTTGGCGGCTGGGAATCCGGTTGTAGTAAAGGCGCATGCAGCACATCCCGGTGTTAGTGACCTTACTGCCCAGGCTATTGTAAAAGCAGCCCAAAGAACCGGCATGCCGGAAGGTGTTTTTTCGATGCTCTATGACGATGGCTTTGAGGTGGGAAGCGCCCTTACCCGCCATTCTGCCAGCAAGGCCATCGGGTTCACCGGTTCTTTTAAAGGGGGCATGGCGATATACAAAATGGCACAGGAACGTGACGAGCCTATACCCGTATATGCCGAAATGGGGAGTGTGAACCCTATTGTAATACTGCCACAGTACCTGAAAGACAACGCGGAAAGTCTCGCCAAAACCATTGCAGCTTCTGTTACCCTTGGAGCTGGCCAGTTTTGTACAAATCCTGGACTTGTGTTTGTGACAGAATCTGATGGTCTAGAAGAATTCTTGACAGCATATCAGAAAGAAATAAGCAAGGTACCACCAACTACAATGCTGACTGCTGGTATATGTAATGCCTTTTATAAATTAAAAAAGGAAGCTCAGCAACAGCCGAACGTCACAGAATTGGCTGTTTCTAAAGTACCCTCTTCGTTACACAATCAGTCCGAAGCAACCATACTGAGGGTTGCCGGATCCGATTTTATTCAAAATCCACGGTTGCATGAAGAGGTATTTGGCCCTTTCTCGCTGCTGGTTATTTGCAAGAATACCGATGAGCTTCTTACTGCCATCAGTGGTCTCAAAGGCCAATTAACCGCATCGCTCATGACCTCGGAAAAGGAGGCTATACAGCATGGCGCCATTGTAACGCAACTCGGCAGAATTTCTGGAAGGTTTATTATGAATGGTGTACCAACCGGTGTTGAAGTTTGTCCATCCATGCACCACGGCGGACCGTTTCCCGCGAGCAGTATAGCACAATATACTTCTGTCGGCCGGCATTCGATCCTACGTTTCGTTCGCCCTCAGTCCTATCAGGATTGGCCCGACAAGCTACTTCCTAAACCACTTCAAAACGCGAATCCATTATCGATTTATCGCCTCTTGAATAATGAATTAACCAAACAACCCATTGCAAAACCTTAACCAGTATGACTGTTCAGATATTAAACGGAGACGCCCTATACGACCTCCTTCCCGAAAATATTCTTTCCGGTGATATTCTTATTGCCAGAGAATGTTTGATTGATGGTCCATTGTCGGGAGAAACACCAGAAGAATTCTGGAAAACACGTGCTGAATTTATTTCCAATTCGTATTCTGAGCCCGCGGAGCTATACCATACAGAGGTGGTTACTGAATTTCAGAAAATGAGGGCCATTGAGCCGGGTTCGGACGTCAATCTTTGGTTTGAAGATGACTTATTCTGTCAGGTCAATTTGTGGTACTGTATATCGCTGTTGTCTCCCATTGACGACCTGAAAATTTACCTGGTAAAACCTCCGTTGGTAGACGGCCTACCCGACTGGCGCGGTTTTGGAGCCCTGAACCGGGATGCCATTGCCAAGGCTTATCAGGAGCGGGCACGAATGAATAAGGAAGAAATCGTTCTCCTTGAAAAATTGTGGCATGCCTACAAACACAGTCATTCCGACGAATTAGCCGTTTTGGCAAATGAAGATGCTCCTCATTTCCCATTTTTGAAAGATGTTGTAAATGCCCAGCTCGACAGACATTTGAATAGACCTCAAAATACGCTGCGGCAAATTCTTTCCGAAAATCAGGGAGCCGATTTCAAAACTATTTTCAAAGAATTCAGCCAACGTGAGGGAATATATGGTTTTGGCGACTTGCAGGTTGAAAGCCTGTTAGCAAACATACCCGAATACAAAGTTGATTAAATCAATAGTCGATTCTCATGCGAATCGGCTATATCTTATTTCTATTCTTAATTTTTCGGTAAATTGTCGCCGTAAAACTTTTAATAAACCTATGAATCTAAAACTTAACCACTCGGTTCAAAGCAATTCGCTTTGGATTTCATTGCTTTTGTTATTTGCCACTGCTACGGCATCTTTGGCCTCACGTCCTGAAACAAATATGGCTCCTCCGCCTATTGAAGGCAGATGGGACATTACCATTGATATCGATGGCAAACCTTCACCTTCCTGGTTGGAAGTACGTCATTCGGGCTACAAAACACTTATTGGTCAATTTACAGGAACCTCTGGAAGTGCTCGCCCAATCGCTGAGGTCTATTTTAAAGACAATAAAATGAGTTTTTCCATTCCTCCACAATGGGAAAAAGGAAGTGAATATTTAAAGGTTGAAGGAACCCTTGCTGATGACAAACTTACGGGATCATTAACCACCAGTGATGGAAAAACGCACAGTTGGAAAGGTGTAAGAGCCCCAATCTTAAAACGTACTAATGCGCCGGTATGGGGAAAGGCAGTTAAATTGTTTAACGGTAAAGACCTGGCCGGTTGGCATGCAGAAGGAGCCAATCAATGGGTTGTTAAAGATGGTGTTTTGGTAAACCCAAAGTCGGGATCAAACCTTGTGACAGATACCAAGTATGACGACTTTAAACTGCATATCGAATTCCGTATTCCAAAAGGCAGCAACAGCGGCGTATACCTACGTGGCCGTTACGAAGTACAGGTAACAGATAGCAAGGGAATGGAACCAGAACTGGATCAAATGGGCGCCGTATATGGTTTTATAAAACCCAGTGAAATGGTTGCCAAAGAAGCCGGCGAATGGAATACATTGGATATTACACTTGTGGGCCGTATGATTACCTTGGTAGCAAACGGAAAAACGGTCATTACCAATCAGGAAATTCCTGGTATTACGGGTGGAGCTATTGATAGCCATGAAGGCGAGCCTGGTCCTTTATTAATCCAGGGTGATCATGGTGCAGTAGAGTACAGAAACATCGTAATAACTCCTGCAAAATAAGGATTAAACAGCCGGTAAGAGTTCATTTGGATAACCAACCTCTACCAAAAAAAGTCCCTCAGCCGGTGCCTGTGCGCCGGCTTTTTTTCTATCCCGCGCTTTAATAACTTCCTCAAATTCGGCAATTGTTCTTTTCCCTTTTCCTACTTCCAGCAACGTTCCTACCAGGGCGCGAACCATCCCCCTTAAAAAGCGATTTGACTGTACACTAAATATCAACATATCGCCCTGCTCCCGCCAGACAGCTTCCGTGATATTACATCTGAAATTATTGACCTGCGTATGAATCTTACTGAAACTTTCGAAATCATCATGTACAAGCAACAAGGCTGCTGCCTCATTCATCATTTGGACATCCAGATCAGCTCTTGTTACATAGGACAGGTTTAGAAGAAATGGATTTTTATGGCGACTAATGCGATACTCGTACCGTCTGTGCGTAGCAACAAAACGAGAGTTGGTATCTTCCGGAACAGAAAAAATTCTCCTTATAGCTACATCTTTAGGAATTAATCCATTGATCTTATAAACCAGTTGATCCGTATTTGATATCTCCTCAAAATCGAAGTGGGCATATTGTTGCTCGGCATGAACTCCTGTATCTGTTCGGCTACTTCCCATGATTTCAATAGGCTGTCTTAAAATTTTAGACATGGCCTCCTCAATGACCTGCTGCACCCCCAGGGAGTTGTTCTGCTTCTGCCAGCCGTTATAGGCCGTTCCTTTATAACTCAGTTCGATAAAATAACGCATGCTGCAAAAGTAACGCAATCGTTTTGATTAACCCAAAAGTCCGGAAATATGAATAATAACAACATTTAAGGCTAAATTCTGACGCAACCCAAAAGGTTCAAAATAAAATATTTCCGGGATGACGTGAAGAACGTTAACTTTGTCAATCGAAAAATTGTCAGCCAAATATGATCACGGAAGAAAAAAAAGAAGATAAAAGCCTGAATTTTATAGAAGAAATTATTGAGGCCGACTTACAATCAGGTAAATACCAAGAAATTGTAACTCGTTTTCCTCCCGAGCCCAATGGTTATTTGCACATTGGTCATGCAACCAGCATATGCCTTAATTTTGGCTTAACGAACAAATTTCCTGGTTATACCAACCTTCGTTTCGACGACACCAATCCAGTAACAGAAGATACCGAATATGTAGATAGCATAAAAGCTGACATTCGCTGGTTGGGTTTTGAATGGAAAAACGAATTATATGCCTCCGATTATTTCGATACCCTTTACGAATTTGCACTAAGGTTTATCAATGCCGGCCTGGCTTATGTGGACGATTCTACTTCCGAAGAGATTGCTACGTTGAAAGGTACACCAACTGAGCCTGGAAAAGATAGCCCCTATCGGAATCGCAGTGTTGAAGAGAATCTTGCCCTCTTTGAGCAAATGAAAAACGGCGAATTCCCGGATGGCAGCCGTACGCTTCGTGCGAAAATAGACATGGCGCATATGAACATGTTAATGCGTGATCCTATTTTGTATCGTATCAAACATGCGCATCATCATAGAACCGGCAATAAATGGTGTATATATCCGATGTACGATTTTGCTCATGGGCAAAGCGACTCTATCGAAAATGTTACGCACTCCATTTGTACCATGGAATTCGCTCCACACCGTGAGCTATACGATTGGTTGATAGACAAACTCGAAATATACCCATCGCATCAATACGAGTTTGCGCGTAGAAATTTGAACTATACTGTAACCAGCAAGAGAAAATTACGCCAGCTTGTAGAGGAAGGTCATGTGAGCGGCTGGGATGATCCCCGCATGCCTACCATTAGTGGTATGCGTCGCAGAGGTTTTACTGCTGCGAGTATACGTGATTTCTGTGACCGTATTGGAGTAGCCCGTCGAGAAAACATGATTGACGTGGGCTTGCTGGAATTCTGCGTTCGTGAAGACCTGGATAAAAAAGCACTTCGTCGTATGGCCGTGCTGGATCCTTTAAAATTGGTGATTACAAACTTTCCGGAGGGTGTTACAGAAATGTGTCATTCCGAAAATAATCCTGAGGACATAGAAGCAGGTATGAGAGAAATTCCTTTCAGTAGAGAAGTGTATATCGAAAAGGAAGATTTCATGGAAGTTCCTGCAAAAAAATACTTCCGTTTAGCTCCCGGAAAAATGGTGCGTTTAAAAGGTGCATACATCATTCAATGTGACGATTTCGTGAAAGATGAAAACGGAGAAATTACAGAAGTGCTTTGTTCATTCATCGAAAATAGTAAAAGCGGACAGGATACAACAGGTATCAATGTAAAAGGTACCTTGCACTGGGTTTCAGCCAACCATGCAGTCCCGGTAGAAGTTCGTTTATACGACAGACTCTTCTCGGTTGAAAATGTGTCTACGGAAGAAGGTGATTTCAAAGACTATATCAATCCTGAGTCGTTGAATATTATCACAGGTTATGCGGAGCCGGCATTAGCCGACACGAAACCGGGTGATTCATTCCAATTCTTACGCAAAGGATATTTTGCCACTGATCCGGATAGTACTACCGAAAAACCGGTATTTAACCGCACTGTTACCTTGCGAGACAACTGGGCAAAGTCCGGGGATAAATAGTCTAAAAGTTTTTCACGCATCATATATAAGCACGCAACATCCAAATTGCGTGCTTTTTCTTTGCCGACATCTGTTCATTTTCTAAATATAATTAGAATGCTTTTAAATAAACTTGTATACAATCATATCAAGGTTTATCTTTGTACCACAATTTCAACATGATTAACGACAAATTGCAGTGAGTATCTCGAATGAATTGTTTAGTACCTCCAAGGGTTCTAGTTTTCAATGTGACAATAGTGATAGAATTGTATTGAATTTTGGAGAGATGAAAGCGTCTTTTCGCATTCAAGATTTCCTGAACTTTCGACGTCTTTTGAATAAAATCGATATTCGCAGTAAGCTCTTTGATCTTTCAGATGACTCTGACTATCAATTTATTGAAGCTCCTCAGTTAAATCTATATCAAAAACTTACGCTTTGCGAATTAATTCAATTGCGAGAAATCGTAAATGGAACTCATTTCGCGATTGAACTAAATTCGTTACTTCACGAATTGCTTTATCAGGAATCAGAATTAATCTAAATAGCTCATACCCTTCGTTTTAGACCAATTCCAAATTTCTCTAAGCGAATTGTAATGCTGAACTTTCCTCTCATATTTGTGCTTATAATTACAAAGCAACAACAGCAAATATCATGAAAGACCTACTTAGACAACGGACATCCTTAAAAGAGGAAATAGAAATACTTTTAAACAACCAGGTTAAAATGGAAGCGGAAGCTTCTGCAAAATATTTAGCCATGGCATCCTGGTGCGATCGCAACGGGTACAAAAACAGCGCTACTTACTTCATGAATCAATCTAATGAAGAACGTGCGCACATGCTTAAAATTTTCAGCTATATCATGACCGTGGGAGGTACTGCAATTTCTCCGGAAATCCCGGCTGTAAAGCAAGAGTACGCATCTTTCAGAAGTGTTTTTGAAGCTGCATTACAAAGTGAAATTATGGTTACGCATTCCATCAACAGAATCGTAACGCAAACACGTAAAGAAGAAGATTACGCTACTGAAAACTTCTTACAATGGTTTGTTACTGAACAAATTGAAGAAGAAGACAACGCACGTCGTGCTATTGAACTTTTCGATGTGATCGGAGAAGATGGTACCGGCCGTTACCAAATCGACAAAGCGATTGCAAAAATTGGCGCTGCCGAATAATCAGCATATATAAATATTTAAGCTGCATCTACCGATGCAGCTTTTTTTATTAATTTTACATTTATATTGCATACAATTTAATTTTACAAAATGATTAGTTTGAGATGGAACTTTTAAAACTTTCGAATCAGCTCTGTTTTCCTCTATATGCGCTTTCGCGCAAGATTACCAGCCATTACCTGCCAATACTGGACAAAATTGGTCTTACCTACCCCCAGTATTTGGTTATGCTTGTTCTGTGGGAAGAAAATGGAATTTCGGTTAAAGAACTAGGTAAGCGGCTCATGCTGGATTCGGGTACTTTGTCGCCTTTACTTAAGAAAATGGAAGACCGCCAGGTGGTAAAACGCCAACGTTCCAAAGAAGACGAACGTATGGTTCTTATATACCTAACCGACGACGGAATGAACCTACGCGAGCAAGCAATGGAAATTCCAGAAGCAGTTAAATGCAGTTTGCAATTAACCTATCAGGAATTGGAACAAATGCGTAGCCTAGCTACCGGAATGCTCGAAAAGCTGCGGGAAATTGAACTTGTAAAAAGCAATTAATTCAACCTCTAATCATTCATAAAAACAACGTATGATTAACATCTTATATACCGCCTCTGCGACAGCCACCGGAGGACGCAATGGTAAAATCGTTTCATCTGACCAAGTACTGGAACTGGACGTTCGTTTACCGAAGGAATTGGGTGGTCCAGGAGGTGCCTTTACCAATCCTGAACAGCTATTTGCAGCAGGATATGCCGCCTGTTTTGACAGTGCCCTATCTCTGATTATTAGAATGGCCAAAATAAAAACCGGAGAAACCCATGTAACCGCAAGAGTAGGAATTGGCAAGAATGAAAGCGATGGTTTTGGTTTAGACATTACCCTGGAAGTAAATATTCCGGAAGTCACACAAGAAGTTGCAGAAGAATTGACAGAAAAAGCACTTCAGGTTTGCCCCTATTCCAATGCAATACGTGGTAATGTGGATGTGACATTGATTACAACGATCAATTCTTGATCTTAAATAGTACAAGAAAAGCCGGATTCGTTTCATCGTGAACGAACCCGGCTTTTCAATTTTTATTCTATATCACGCCAATCAAGGATGTTCTTTCAACAACTGATCTGGTGAGTAAAAGTCAACCTTACCGGTTGTAGCACCTCTTACCTTCTTAACCTGATCTTCGGAAATAGCAGCACCTTTGTTTCCAAAAGAATTTCTAACGTAAGTTAACACGGCAGCAACTTCTTTATCATTCAGAAGTCCTCCAAAAGGAGTCATGGGTACTTGACCTGGATATTTCTTTCCATCCACCTCAATCGGCCCTAGTAATCCTTTCAAAACCAATTTAATTAGACGATCATCACTACCAGTAACCCATTTATTCGGGGTCAATGGAGGGAATCCAGATGAAGCCAATCCTTTTCCGTCAGGCTGGTGGCAAGTTGAACAATACCCTTCTTTAGAGTAAATCACTTTACCCATGTTGAACAGTTCTAGTTCCTTACCTTTCAAACCTGTATTTACCACCGCTTCTTTCTCGCGCTTCACAGCAACACCGCTAATGTGGGCAACGGCCGTTTCGTATGCATGAACCATCCATTCATCCAATGGTTTTTTCTTCGCTTCGGCCAAAATCGCCAATCCTTTTTCTTTTGGCAACCAAGAGGCTGCTACAATAGCGGCCAATCGAACACGTCCATGCTCATCCTGCGCAGCTTTTTTCAGCAACTCAGCCTGATCAGCCACCTGATGTCCTGTATAGCGAACCACATTTACCGCTGCCGCTCTTGCGTGATAATCCTTAGAGGCTAAAACCTGGCGTAACAATTTCTGATCCACCTTATTCATACCCCAAGTTACCCATAAGGCTTCTAGAACGTGATGCTCATAACGCGGATCCTTTTTATCCAAACCAGCAACCCATTTAGTTACGGCTGGTAAAACCTCTTTCACATTTCTACCTCTAAGCTCACGACGTGTACGGTATCTGGTGCGATCCTCATGCAGTTTCAAGTTATCCAAAAGCTCGTTGATAGACGCTCCGGCTACCTTTGCAGGTTTCACCAACGGGCGCGATGGATACGTAATACGGTATACACGTCCATGCGAATGGTCACGCAATGGGTCACGTGCGTTGTGCTGCATATGGCCAATCAGAATATTGTGCCAGTCGATCACATATAACGAACCATCAGGTGCAAATTCCATATCCACCGGACGGAAGTTTCTATCTTCGCTCACTACCAAATCCATTCGGTGCCTGCTTTTGTAACCCGTACCATCGTCGGTTAAGGTATGCTCTTTTGTTCCAAGGAAACCGATGGTATTGTTGATTAAGAAATCACCCTGCAATTCATCCGGGAAATGGCGACTTGAAACAAATTCCAAACCAGAAGTTGGGCGCACCAAATGTTCCTTTTCGATCAGCTGTATTGACTTGTGGGTTGCTTCTCCATAACGTGGCAAAACGGTTCCTGGAAGCATCCAGCGTACATCTGGACCCGATGTTTCCGCAAAAAATGGCTGTCCCCATTGATCAAATGCAATTCCCCATGGATTAGGAATCGACAATTGAGCCGTACGTTCTAGTTTACGGAGTTGAGGACTATATCGGTAAAAACCACCGTTGGTCGCCCGGACAGGACCGTAAGATGTTTCAACGTTGGTGTGCAAAAACACCCCTTCTCCCGAGTAAATGGCTCCCGATGGATCCACGGTGAAGGCATGGCTGTTGTGGTGTGTGTCGTGATCATCAAAACCACTCAAAAGAATCTCACTTTTATCCGCCTTGTCATCCCCGTTCGTATCCGTTAACAACACAAAGTTGGTTCCCTGCGATACATATACTCCCTCTGCTGCAATTTCAAAACCTACCGGTAAGTGAAGACCTTCTGCAAAAACAGTTTGCTTGTCAGCCTTTCCATCACCATTGGTATCTTCCAGAATAATGATTTTATCATTCGGTTTACTATCCCCTGGCTTGTAATGCGGATAACTAGGCATAGTGGCTACCCATAACCGCCCTTTGTTATCAAAAGACATTTGCATGGGCTTTGCCAGATCCGGAAATTCCTCCTCAGAAGCGAAAAGCTCCACTTTATACCCATCGGCAATCTTTAATTTCTTCACAGCATTATCGCCGTATAGATATTCAAGACTTCCGTTTTTCTCAGGATTAAAATTGGTTTTAACCGTTGGTAGCGGTGTGGTGTTTTTATCAGCAATCTTAAGATCTAACTTTTCACCTTTTGCAGCTGCTAACCATATAGCCGAATCTCTGATCGCGGTCAATTCTCTAATTTTCTGAATTTCGGCTGGATAGTTATCTGGTCCAAACGGATTATAACGACGGCCATAGGCATGTACACCATTAGGAATTTTGATGTCATTATGCCACATCCAGTTTTTCTCCTTTACGGCATCCTGTACAAGCTGACGATTGGTTTCGCTTTTGGCTTTTCCCTTTCCAAATAATTGATCAGAAAGCAGAACTCCCAATTTTTTATAACCCGCATCATTCAGTTGGGAACCATCAATGGTCAAATCTTCCTTGGTTGATGCGTACCATTGCTGTGACGGCGTGAAGGCGTCAACAAACAAGACTTTATTTTGATCGGCTACTTCTTTCATTGCCTTGGTATATAGCGACAAATTCGCGTTCTCCTTTACACCATTTGGCAAATCATATTTTGACGACAAATCCTCAAACGCAATTGGAGAAACCAGTGCCAAACGAGGTACCGACTTACCATTATACTTTTGAGCCAAGGTATGCTTCACAAAAGCGTCTAGCTCAGCCTTATAGTTGGCAAGTCCTGCTTTGCCTGCAAATGATTCATTATAACCAAAAAAGGCCACAATTACATCTGCCTGCAGTCTGCTAAGCCACTGATCCGGTGAGTCAAAATGTCCTTCACTATTGGAATTTTTAGCCAATTCGGTTTGGAATTTTTCTGCACCCGGAAACGCCCATGGTAAATTTCTACTAGAATGAGGTCGGAAACCCGGGGTATCTCCGCCATCACTCATATTCCGTATAAACAAAGATAAGTCAGGATAGCGAAGTTGCATTTCCGTCTCAAAATGGCCGTAGTTCATCATTCTTGAACCCAGGTTATTTCCCAGGAGAACAATGTGTGAGCCTTTTTCCAGTTTCAGCGTTTGCGATTCGGTAAACTGAAAGGCAGTAAACGTCGATACCCCCAGCCCGACTGCAACGAACAATCCGGCTACACTCCTCTTTTTGGGTTTAGTCATGGTTAATATAAATTATCGTCAATTTGCATACATTTAATAGAGTTCCTTACTGTCTGTACGGAACCTGGATATCCATCTTGCCTTTCCATTTTTTGGGGACCTTCTTGCCCAACTCCCAATGTATGGCGTTTATGATTAATCTTTGAAAAGATTCAACCTTAAAGTCATCCGGATGTCCCAGCGTAGTCATAAACACTTTTCCACCAAATGAGTTGGTACCTGTCCACGCTACCGGATTTTCAATCGCAGCCTTGTCCGGATTAACTGCTTTACCCATTAAAAGCGCGGTAGAACCCTTCACCGGATAGTCGGGCGCAACTCTATACAACCATGAACGCTGGTGAAACGCAGGTTCAACACCGGTCAATATTGGATTTTTTTCCTGCTCTTTCACAATGGTCACGTCTGTGCTGCTGTTGTGGCCGTAATGGGTATGACCCGCTTTTCCACCCCATCCCGGAGGTGAGTTTAAGGCAAATTCGCCAAACGCATTCCATTTAACACGAGGATCCTCTTTAGGGTAATTGAATGCGTGGGTAGTTGTACGGAAACCCATCACCGGTTTTCCGGTTTTAAGATATGCTTCAATCATATCCAGCTGATCTTGTGGAAGCTGCCTCCAACGCAAATAAAAAACGGCTAGATCGGCATCTTTAAGAGCTTCTAAGCCCGGAATATTTTTCTCGGCATTGTGATTGGGGTAGGCTTTAAGAACAACCGTACGCATTCCATAGTTTTTTTCAAGCTCTGCTGCCACAATAGGGAGTGTTTCTTCTCCACTGTATTCATGATCGCCAGTTACGAACACCACCAGTGGTTTCTTTGCTTGGGATGCACTCTTACTTTGCGCCAAGACCACCGTTATAGATGTTGTCAAAGAAAACAAAGCGATCAGGAAAAGACTCCTGAATAATGTAAAGCGGATTAAATTCATTCTTTTGTTTTAAAGGATTAAGAAGTTTGGTACTCAATTTAAGTGAACGATAGGATCAATCTACCTGATCCTTCGCTACTGTTCTGCTAAATTAAGTGAATGATGTTAATTCAAGACTGCAAAATCCTAAATAACCCTTACTTTATCATAAAATGAATTTAAGCTATAAGATTAAAAGCGCTGTATGCTAGCAGAAAAAGTAATTTTGACTTAATTCAAAAATTTAAGCCCGAGAGTTATATCCGCGCGGGATAGATCCCCAAATTGCGCATACGGTAACTTTACCTGTTCCGTCGCACCGTGAACATCTCTGTCAAACTTATATATATTCCCCATAAAACAATGCCCTGTTAAGCTAAGAGCCAATTTAGAAGAGATTTTATGGTCAACACCAACGCTAATCCCCCACCCCATCGTCTGTGCCTTGATCACCTGATCTTGTCCAATGTGGCGCGCTGTGTTCTTATAAGGTTGATAACCTGCCCAAAAGGCAGAAACGACTGAAGTTTTCAGGTTCGTAAAAATTTTGCGATGAGCAACAGCAGCACCTATAAAGTGAATACTGATATCGTCCGAAGTTCTGATATCTCGTTCCGCCTTGCTGCGGTAAGCATTATACTTAACCCCAAAGCCTACACTTTTCCAGGGGAAATAAAATGCATCAGCCCCAAATGTATAACCTGTTTTAAGTTCGTCGATATATTTTAATTCATTAGGCGTAGCTTGTTTGTCCGCTCTAAAAAGTCTATATCCATACCCACCATTCAACCCAAACTGCCAACTTGGCCATTCGGTTGAGTCTACTCGCGGCATAGATACCGAAACAGGCTCCGAAGCGCGTTCCTGAACAGCAGCAACCCGATGCATCGGCTCCTCAGCCACAGTTACAACCTGTTCTTTTTCGACTTTGTCATAGAATCCCATCACGATTGAACTGACACGATCCTTCCCAAACTCACGAATCAAGTTTTGATTATACTTGGCATACGTAAACTGAACAACGGTAGGAGTTTCCCGAACAATTCTGCACACAATAGAATCACCCACATTAGTAACAATCAAATCCTGAGCATAGGAAATGGAAGTAGAGAAACCGATAAAAAGGAGTATAAAGCAGAGGTATTTTCTCATGTATTCTTTTACAAACAGATCATTCGTACCCCACGCCAAACCCGAGTAGTTAACCTTACGCTTCTAATCTGAAAACTTGTTTCAAATATACAATAATGATTGAAAGTATACGGAAAGATTCCCGCTCATTTAATCCTATTCGTATTTTCTCCAAACACCTAATATGGCCCCCGATAGAGCATAGGCGATTAGGCGTGGCCCACCATCAATAAACGAAAGCAATAATGGCCTTAGTGAGAACATATCTTTAACAATGATCTCTGACAAGACAAATACAACGGCAAAAAGCAAACCTGTAAGAAAACCAATCCAGATAGATTTTACGGGAATTTTAGTAAATAACCAGGCCATCGTATATAAAGAAAACGAAGATGAGACGATACTGGCCAAATATGGAACAGGGCTGTTTTCGGCCTTTAATTGCTCGGTAGTAAATCCGTTCAAAGTAATCCAGGTATCCGCGAAAGCAGCATACCATAGCGCTGGCACTATTTGCGAGAGGATCACACATACGAGAACGGCCCAAAGATTGACAGATTGCTTTCTCATAAGTTAAGCGTATTTATACAGTCATCAACAGGTACTTCAGGCTCAAATATAAGAGGTTTGAGAATTAATCATAATTTTTTATTTACCCGGGCGTACAAATTCAATATTTCTTTTTAACCCTGAAAACTTGGTCCTTTTTAGCGGAGACTTCTTAAAAACTTCTTTAAAAACTTCTTCGGTAATTTCAGTAAAATCACTTTCTGAAAGAGTTTTCAACCCTAGGGGAAGCGTAAATGCTTCCGTCTGATGCGGTTTAGAAAATCGGTTCCATGGACACACATCCTGACAAATATCACAACCGAATATCCAGTTTTCAAACTTGCCCTGTACCTCTTGCGGTATGGCTTCTTTCAGTTCAATCGTATAGTAGCTGATACATTTACTACCATCAACTACGTATGGTTCGGTAATAGCATCGGTTGGGCACGCATCTACACAGCGGGTGCACGTGCCGCAATAATCACCAACGGCCCCATCCGGTTCCAGCGCTACATCGCAAATGATTTCACCTATAAAAAAAAAGCTACCCATTTTTCGATTCAGCAAGTTGGAATGTTTCCCTATCCACCCCAACCCGCTTTTAGCAGCCCACACCTTGTCCATTACGGGCGCAGAATCTACAAAAATACGCGCATCCACGTCACCAATCTCCGCGCGCATTGCCTCCAACAAATTGGACAGCTTTTCCTTTAACACAAAGTGATAATCTGTTCCGTAGGCATATTTAGAAATTTTCAGCGCATCAGCGTCTTCTGAAAGTTTTTGCTCCGGGTAATAGTTCAATAACACCGATATAACACTTTTTGCCCCTTCAACCAGTTTACGCGGGTCCAAACGCTTGTCAAAATGATTGGCCATATAGCCCATCTCTCCATGGTTATTCCTATTCAGCCAGTTTTCCAGCCGAGGTGCTTCCTGCTCCAAAAAAGTGGCATTGGAGATCCCACAGAAATCAAAGCCATTTTCCAATGCTTTGGCTTTAATAAACTTGCTCCTTTCTTGTCGGATTATATCGGTTGTAGTCATACTGCAAAGTTACAAATACTCTATAAAAATGTCATCTTGTCAGTATTTTCGCACTGGCAAAGAAATTTAGTACCTAAAATGCTTTCTATAAGTCATAGAATCATGCCTAAAGACACAGAGTTTAATATAGATCAAGATATCAAAAACGAAATGAACGAGGAGAATTCAGTTCCAAATACGGAAAACTTCGACAACCAGGAGCCTACCAATTCTGTTCCTATGGACAATGCGGGTCAGGAAATTAATGCAGATGCGCAAGCGGTACATGAAATAGACCCTCTAGACGCAGCCAAACAAGAAATTGCAGAGTTAAAGGATAAATATCTCCGACTTTATGCAGACTTCGAAAACTTCCGCAGACGTACCTCCAAAGAAAAAATGGAGCTATTAGCCACTGCCGGTTCTGACGTGGTAAAGGACATCCTTCCTGTTGTTGATGACTTTGAAAGGGCACAAGTGTCATTTGAGTCAGCTACCGACATTCTGGCATTGAAAGAGGGAGTTGACCTGATTTACT